>NZ_MDDT01000014.1:0-21870 GCF_001854815.1 Mesorhizobium sp. LCM 4576 | reverse complement strand
AAGGAGCGAAGCGACGCGGCGCAGACCATAGAATCCATGCCGTGACTTGGAAGCGCCGCTGCGGTGCAGAATTCTGCTCCGCAGCACGCCTTGGCGAGGGGAACGGCATGGATTCCAGGGTCTACGCGACGGAGCTTCGCTCCTGCTCCGCCCTGGAATGACGATCGCGATGGGCGTTTCGCGCCAATCTCCAGCGCATGCCACCAGCCAAACAGAGTCGACCGGTCAAGCCTCTGTGCAGTGCCTCAGGCTTTCTTGCCGTGCTTGGCCAGATCCTGCGCGATCGACAGCCGCAGCAGGTCGGCCAGCTCGCGCGCGGCGCGGTTCTCGGCGTCGATCTGCGCCCGGTAGGCCGCGAACTCCTGGCGGGGCCGGTCGAAGGATGAGGGGATCGAGCGTTTGCCCACCGCAATCACCGTGTTGGTCGCGGTATCGCGCAGCACGTAATTGGCGGTCAGCGTGACCGTGCCCGCCGTCGGCTCGTCCTCCTGGGTCTGCACCTGCACGATGGCCGCTGATTCGACGAGCTCGGTGACGCCGAGATCGAGCGTATAGGCCGGCGAGGCCGGCTCGCCCGAGCCTTGCCCGAAAGCGAAGATCAGATTGTTGCGCACCTGCTGCGCGTAGCGCGTCTTGACCGGCTTGATCGAGATCGAGGCGAGCTCGGCGGACGCGCTGAGCTGCGATCCGGGCGACAGCGGCTGGTTGGAATAGAGCGGCCTGACCGTGCAGGCCGAGACCAGCGCAAGYGCGGCGGCCATGCCGCAGACCGCCAGGCGGCCGCGCAGGCGGGGCCCTTCTGACTTCACCGGATCAGGCAACGACATTGACGATCCTCTGCGGGACGATGATCACCTTGCGCGGAGCCTTACCATCGAGCGCTTTTTGCACGAAGTCGAGAGCCAGCACCGCTTTTTCGACGGCACCTTGATCCGCGTCGCGGGCAATTGTCAAATCCCCGCGCTTCTTGCCGTTGACCTGCACCGGCAGCACGATCTCGTTGTCGACGACCAGCGCCGGATCGTAGACCGGCCAGGGCCGCTCGGCGACCATCTCGGTGCCGCCCAGCGCTTCCCAGCATTCCTCCGCCAGATGCGGCATGACCGGCGCGATGATGTGCACCAGTATCTCCACCGCCTCGCGGCAAGCGCCTTTCAGCGCGGCGTCCGCCTTGCCTTCGGCAACGTCGTTGAGCGGCGTCGCCAGCGCGTTGGCGAGCTCGTAGATGCGGGCGATGGCGCGGTTGAAGCCGAGCTTCTCGATGTCCTCGCCGACCGCCTTCAGGATCTTGTGCGCGGCCTTCGACACGGCGCCCGCCTCGCCGTCCTTCGCCGCCACGGGCTTCACGCCGGAAAGCTCGTCGGCCGCGATCTGCACCAGGCGCCAGATGCGCTGCACGAAGCGGTGCGCGCCGGCTGCGCCGTCGTCGGTCCATTCGACGTCGCGCTCCGGCGGCGAGTCCGACAGCATGAACCAGCGCGCCGTGTCGGCGCCATAGCCGTCGGTGATCTCTTCCGGGCTCACCGTGTTCTTCTTCGACTTCGACATCTTTTCCAGCGCGCCGATCGTCGCCTCCTCGCCGCTGGCGATCTCGACGGCGCGGCGCTTGCCGCCGACGTCCTCGAGCCTGACCTCGCTCGGCGACAGCCAGCGCCCGTTGTTGGACGATCCACCGACGCGGTAGGTCTCGTGCACGACCATGCCCTGCGTGAACAGGCCCTTGAACGGCTCGGCCAGATTGAGGTGACCTGTCTCGCGCATGGCGCGGGTGAAGAAGCGCGAATAGAGCAGATGCAGGATCGCATGCTCGATGYCGCCGATATACTGGTCGACCGCCAGCCATTCGTCGGCCGCTTTCGGCTCGGTCGGCTCATTGGCCCAAGGCGCTGTGAAGCGCGCGAAATACCAGGACGAATCGACGAAGGTGTCCATCGTGTCRGTCTCGCGCCGCGYATCGCGGCCGCATTGCGGACACTTCACATGCCGCCAGGTCGGATGCCGGTCGAGCGGGTTGCCCGGACGGTCGAACTCGATGTCGTCGGGCAGCTTCACCGGCAGGTCGGTCTTCGGCACCGGCACCACGCCGCAGGCCTCGCAATGGATCATCGGGATGGGGCAGCCCCAGTAGCGCTGGCGCGAGATGCCCCAGTCGCGCAGGCGGAAATTCACCTTGCGCTCCGCCATCGGCCRGCCGCCGATCGTTTTTGCTTCGAGCAGCTTCGCCACTTCATTGAAGGCCTTTTCGGGCTTCATGCCGTCGAGGAAGCGCGAATTGATCATCACGCCGTCATCGACATAGGCCTCCTCCGTAATCTGGAAGGTCTTGGCGTCGGCTCCTTCCGGCATCACCACCGGGATCACCGGCAGGCCGTATTTGTTGGCGAAGTCGAGGTCGCGCTGGTCGCCCGATGGGCAGCCGAAAATGGCGCCGGTGCCATATTCCATCAGCACGAAATTGGCGACATAGACCGGCAGCGTCCAATTCTCGTCGAACGGATGGACGACGCGGATGYCGGTGTCGAAGCCCTTCTTCTCGGCCGTCTCCAGCGCCGCCACCGAGGTRCCCATGTGGCGGACCTCCTCGATAAACTTCGCAAGCTCGACATTCTCCTCGGCGGCTTTCCGCGCCAGCGGATGGTCGGCGGCGACCGCCATGAAGGAGGCGCCGAAAATGGTGTCGGGCCGGGTCGTGTAGACTTCCAGCTCATTCGCATCGCCGACAGGCTTCGCCAGCGGCCAGCGGATCAGCAGGCCTTCGGAGCGGCCGATCCAGTTGTGCTGCATCAGCTTGACCTTCTCCGGCCATTCTTCGAGCCGGTTGAGCGAGTCCAGCAGATCCTGCGCGAAGTCGGTGATCTTGAAGAACCACTGCGTCAGCTCGCGCTGCTCGACCAGCGCGCCCGAACGCCAGCCGCGGCCGTCGATGACCTGCTCGTTGGCAAGCACCGTCATGTCCTCCGGGTCCCAGTTGACCTTGGAGGATTTGCGCGTCACCAGCCCCTTCTCGACAAAGTCGAGGAACAGCATCTGCTGGCGGTGGTAGTAATCGACGTCGCAGGTCGCGAACTCGCGCGCCCAGTCGAGCGACAGGCCCATCATCTTGAGCTGCTCGCGCATGACCRCGATGTTTTCGTAGGTCCAGTCCTTGGGGTGGACCTTGTTCTGCATGGCGGCGTTTTCGGCCGGCATGCCAAACGCGTCCCAGCCCATCGGATGCAGCACGTTGAAGCCCTTGGCGCGCTTGTAGCGCGCCACCACGTCGCCCATCGTGTAGTTGCGGGTGTGGCCGATATGGATCTTGCCCGACGGATAGGGGAACATCTCGAGCACGTAGTATTTCGGCTTCGGGTCGTCGTTGCGGGCCTCGAACAGCTTCTTTTCGGCCCAGGCTTTCTGCCATTTGGGCTCTGACGTGCGCGGATTGTATCGTTCAGTTGCCATCGGATGTTTTTCACTTAAAAGCAGGCACAGGGCGCCGGACACCGCCGGCGGCTGGGAAATGTCGTCGCGGTGTTCACCATGGATTGCCGGACCCGTCAACTGCGGCGAGCCGGCCCGGCCATGAAAACTATAGGCAGGATAGTGGCATGACGAACGCCGTAGAGCAGCTTCACGCGGTCAAGGCGAGGATCGCAAACGCCGAGCGCGAGGCAAGGCGCGAGCCCGGCGCCGTCACGCTGGTGGCCGTGTCGAAGACCTTCACGGCCGAGGACATCCGCCCTGTGATCGAGGCCGGCCAGCGCGTTTTCGGCGAGAACCGCGTGCAGGAAGCCCAAGGCAAATGGYCGGCGCTGAAAGCGGCATTTGGCGGTCTCGAGCTGCATCTGATCGGCCCGCTGCAGTCCAACAAGGCGAAGGAAGCGGTGGCGCTTTTCGATGTCATCGAGACGGTCGACCGTGAAAAGATCGCCGCCGAACTGGCTAAGGAGATGGCCAGGCAGGGCCGCTCACCAAAACTCTACGTCCAGGTCAACACCGGCTCCGAGCCRCAAAAGGCCGGCATCGAGCCGCGCGAGGCGGTCGCCTTCGTCAAGCGCTGCCGCGATGTGCATAGCCTCGCCATCGAGGGCCTGATGTGCATCCCGCCGRCCGACGAGAACCCCGGCCCGCATTTTGCGCTGCTGGACAAGCTCGCCCGCGAGGCCGGCGTCGCGAAGCTCTCGATGGGCATGTCCGGCGACTACGAGACCGCCATCGCTTTCGGCGGGACGAGCGTCAGAGTGGGATCGGCGATCTTCGGCAGCCGCTAAGCGCCTCGGCCGCTCGTAACGATCTCGTTACCGACCGGCCAATTGAACGATAGGGCCGGCGTCAGAACTTGAAACGAAACGGCCCGTTCCTATTTGCATGGTGTCATTCAATCCTTCTCTCGGGGATCCTACCATGCGCTATAACCAGCTCGGCAATACCGGCCTGTTCGTTTCCGAACTCTGCCTCGGCACCATGACCTTCGGCGCCGCCGGCCAGAATGCCCAATGGGGCCTGATCGCCAGTCTCGACCAGAAAGGCGTCAACGAGATCGTTGCCCGCTCGATCGCCGCCGGCGTCAATTTCTTCGATACCGCGGATGTCTATTCCTTCGGCCAGTCCGAGCAATTGCTGGGGCAGTCGCTCAAGGATCTCGGCGTCAAGCGCTCGGACGTGATCATCGCCACCAAGGTGCATGGCGCCATGGGCAACGGGCCGAACGAGCGCGGCTCCTCGCGCGGCCACATCATGGATTCGGTCGACGGCAGCCTGAAGCGGCTGCAGCTCGATCATATCGATCTCTACCAGCTGCACGGCACCGACACGGTGACGCCGATCGACGAGACGCTGCGCGCGCTCGACGACCTCGTAGCCAGCGGCAAGGTGCGTTATGTCGGAGTCTCCAACTGGCAGGCCTGGCGTATCGCCAAGGCGCTGGGCATTGCCGAGCGCAAGGGCTTTGCCCGCTTCGAGACGATCCAATCCTACTACTCGATCGCCGGCCGCGATCTCGAGCGTGAGATCGTGCCTTTGATCAACGAGGAAAAGCTCGGCCTGATGGTCTGGTCGCCGATGGCCGGCGGCCTGCTCTCCGRCAAATACGGTCCCGGCGCGCCGGGCAACGGCGAGGGCCGCCGCGCGTCCTTCAACTTCCCGCCGGTCAATGAGGATCGCGCCTGGGCGGCGGTTGCCGTCATGCGCGAGGTCGCCAAGAAGCACGGCATCAGCGTCGCCACGGTGGCGCTGGGCTACGTGCTGGCAAAACCCTTCGTCATGAGCGTCATCATCGGCGCCAGCCGCATGGACCAGCTCGAGCAGAACCTTGCCGCCACCGGCCTGAAGCTCGACGCCGATGATCTCGCCAGGCTCGACGAGGTCAGCGCGCTGCCTGCCGAATATTCCGGCTGGATGCTCGAGCGGCAAGGCGCCGGCCGCCGTCCTGCGCCTTTCGTGCCCAAGGTGTAGTCAGCCTTCAAGAGGGCAGACTTTCGGGAAGCCGTGCTTGTCGAGGCGCGGCTCTCCGTTTCAAAGGCGCACTGTCTCCGCAAGAAAATCGAGAAACGCCCGCACCCGGGCCGGCAGATGCTTGCCCTGGCCGACATAGACGGCATGCGTCTGCTCCTCGTCGCCGGGATTGAATGCTTCCAGCAGCGGCACGAGCCGCCTGGCGCCGATGTCGGGTTCGACATGCCAGCGCGCCAGCCTTGCGATGCCGGCGCCGGCCAATGTCGTCAGCCGCATCGCCTCGCCGTCGCTGACCGTCGAATTGCCGACGATCGGAACCATGAGCGGAGCGCCTTTCGCATCCACGAATGGCAGGCCGTCGATATGCCGCACGAAGCCGAAAGCGAGCAGATTGTGGCTGGCCAGGTCGGCCGGCGTCCGCGGCATGCCGCGCGCTTCGAGATAGGCCGGCGCCGCGACCACCACCATCCGGCTCTGGCCGAGCTTGCGCGCCACCAGCCGTGACTCCCTGAGCGGGCCGGCGCGGATCGCGACATCGGCGCGCTCCTCCATCAGGTCGATGACGCTGTCGGTCAGCACCGCCTCGACGGAGATTTCCGGGTAGCGTTCGAGAAAGCGCGGCAACAGCGGCATCAGCCGATGCTGGCCGAACGGTACGTAGGAATTGACCCTCAGCCTGCCGCGCGGCGCGGCGCCCGCCGCCGCTTCCCGTTCGGCCGCATCGAGATCGGCCAGGATGCGCATGCCGCTGTCGTGGAAGGCCGCGCCTTCCGGTGTCAGTTGCAGCCGGCGCGTCGAGCGGCTGATCAGCCGTGCGCCAAGCCGCGCCTCGAGCCGCGCGATCAGCTTGCTCACCGCCGAAGGCGTCATGCGCAATGCCCGCGCCGCGGCCGAAAAGCTGCCCGCCTCGACGACGCGGACGAACACTTCGATCTCGCCGGAGCGGTTGATGTCGGGCCTCGCCATTCGTGAATCTATTTCACAGAAAATATGCCTGGCGCAAGGCTGGTTCACAGCTTGCCCGATCACGATCTTCCCCGTGCATGATCCCGAACCGAAGGTCAGCGAAAGCAAAAAGTGGGGAACCGGTTTTCGGGAAAGATCATGCGCCAGCAAAGATTCCGGGGCGCGGGATTGAGCGTCCCTTTCCTGACCAGACGGACCATCGCCATGCCCCTTGCTCTCTATGCCCTCACCGCCGGCGCCTTCGGCATCGGCGTCACCGAATTCGTCATCATGGGCCTGCTGCTCGATGTCAGCGCCGATCTCGGCGTCTCGATCTCGTCCGCGGGCCTGCTCATTTCCGGCTATGCGCTGGGCGTCGTCGTCGGCGCGCCGCTGCTTGGCGCGCTGACCGGCCGCCTGGCGAAGAAGACCTTGCTGCTTGCCCTGATGGTGGTCTTCACCGTGGGCAACCTCGCCTGCGCGCTGGCGCCCGACTACTGGACGCTGATGGCGGCGCGTGTGCTGACCGCCTTCGCCCACGCCTCCTTCTTCGGCGTCGGCTCCGTCGTCGCCACCAGCCTGGTCGCGCCGAACAGGAAGGCCTCGGCGATCGCGCTGATGTTCACCGGCCTCACCGTCGCCAACATCCTCGGCGTGCCTTTCGGCACCTGGCTCGGCCAGGCCTATGGCTGGCGCTCCACCTTTCTCGCCGTCACGCTGGTTGGCGTCATCGCCTTTGCCGTGATTGCGCTGCTGGTGCCGCGCGACGAGCCTGTCGCCGCGGACGAGGAGGAGAGCTCCGAAGGCGCGCTTGCCGTGCTCGGCCGCCGGCCGGTGCTGCTCGGCCTTTTGACCACGGTGCTGAGCTGGGTCGGCGTCTTTGCCGCCTTCACCTATCTGGCGCCGATCCTCACCCGCGTCACCGGCTTTTCCGAGGGAGCCGTATCGCCGATCCTGCTTGTCTTCGGCGGCGGGCTGGTGGCGGGCAATCTGCTTGGCGGACGCCTCGCCGACCGCCATCTGGTGCCGACGGTCGTCGRCACGCTGGTCGCGCTGTCGGCCGTGCTGTTCGCCATGACCGCGGCGATCCATCAGCCGATCACGGCGATCGTCGCCGTCGGCCTGCTGGGTGCCGCCGCCTTCGCCACCGTCGCGCCGCTGCAGATGTGGGTGCTGGAGAAGGCCGAGGGCGCCGGTCAGGGCCTGGCCTCCTCCTTCAACATCGCCGCCTTCAATCTCGGCAATGCCATCGGCGCCTGGCTCGGCGGCTTCGTCATCGACCATGGCCCCGGCCTCGGCGCCGTCCCCCTTGTTGCGGGCCTGGTGCCGCTTGCCGCGCTCGGCGTCGTGCTCATGGCGCTGCGTCTCGAACGCGGCCGGGCGATCGGCAAGCCGGTCACCGCGCAGTGCTGAGCGCTGATTCCTTCGACATACAATCAGGAGAAGAAAGATGGACTACCGACCTCTCGGCGCTTCCGGCCTGAAAGTGCCCGCCCTTTCCTTCGGCGCCGGCACCTTTGGCGGCTCCGGCCCGCTCTTCGGCCATTGGGGCAACAGCGATGCGAAGGAGGCGCGCCGGCTGGTCGACATCTGCCTGGAGGCAGGCGTCAATCTCTTCGACACGGCCGACGTCTATTCCAACGGCGCCTCGGAGGAGGTGCTTGGCGAGGCCATCAAGGGCCGCCGCGACGCGGTGCTGATCTCGACCAAGACATCCCTGCCGATGGGCGACGGCCCGGCCGACTGGGGCTCGTCGCGCTCGCGCCTGATCCGCTCTGTCGACGCCGCACTGAAGCGGCTAGGCACCGACTATATCGACCTGTTGCAGCTTCACGCATTCGACGCCTCGACGCCGGTCGAGGAGGTGCTGTCGACGCTGGACGACCTCGTGCGCTCCAGCAAGCTGCGCTATGTCGGCGTCTCCAACTTCTCCGGCTGGCAGGTGATGAAATCGCTCGGCCTCGCCGACAGGCACGGCTATCCGCGCTATGTCGCGCACCAGGTCTATTATTCGCTGGTCGGCCGCGACTATGAGTGGGAGCTGATGCCGCTCGGCCTCGACCAGGGCGTCGGCGCGCTGGTGTGGAGCCCGCTCGGCTGGGGCCGGCTCACCGGCAAGATCCGCCGCGGCCAGCCCTTGCCGGAAAAGAGCCGGCTGCACGGCACCGCCGATTTCGGCCCGCCGGTCGAGGACGAGCATCTTTTCAAGGTGGTCGATGCGCTGGAAGCGGTCGCTGCCGAGACCGGCAAGACCGTGCCGCAGGTCGCCATCAACTGGCTCCTGCAGCGGCCGACCGTCTCGTCCGTGATCATCGGCGCGCGCAACGAGGAGCAGCTCCGCCAGAACCTCGGCGCCGTTGGCTGGGCGCTGACCTCGGGGCAGATCAAGGCGCTCGATGAAGCGAGCGCCGTAACGGCGCCCTATCCGTATTTCCCCTATCGGCGGCAGGAAGGKTTCGCCCGGCTCAACCCGCCGGCGGTGTGAGACACAAGGTTGAAGCTGCGAATCTCGCCCCTCGAGGGGGGGAGATATCCGGCAGGGCAGAGGGTCGTCTCACATCGAACGCCAACCTCCTCCGGCCTCGCAGAGGGCCGGCGCTCCCCGCGCGGCAACCCCGTCTGTCGCCTTCGGCGACATCTTCCCCTCAAGGGGGGAGAACATCCGTGCTCAGTGCACCAGAAACTCCCCATCCACCTTCCGCCACTCGTTYGGCGCGACGAGCCTCTGGTGGGTATAGGTCACCGAATGCAGCGGCCCGTCGAGCTTGTTCTTCCAGAATTCGATGAAGCGGATCAGCACCGGGAATTTCGGAGCTATGTCGTAATCCTGCCAGACGAAGCTTTGCAGCAGGTGCGGGTGGTCCGGGTAATGGTAAAGGATCTTGGCCGTGGTCAGCCCATACCCCTTGAGCATCAGGTCCATTTCGGAATTGTCGCGCATTGCGTTTCCTTGGTTGATTCTCCTTCCTCCCAACGCCGGATTGTGCGCACGGTTGCTTAACTGTCTATGGTTTTTTGYGAGATCCCTAAAAATTTTTCTCATTAAAACAGGCGGTTARCAGCCGCCAAGCAGGAGTGCTAGTAGCCCTGGGCGCTTGCCCCTGCGTCATCCCGCCGCGCGAATCCAACGTCTAATATTGCCGTCACGGCGGAACTGTTAATAATGCCCGCGAATTCGCGGCCGCATCGCCGCGATGCCGCCGGCGCTTCAAGCCGGCGGAACGGTCCCGGAGGAAAGCTGAAAAATGTCCGATGTGCATGTCCACCGCGTCCAGCCGGCGTGGAAGAAGAACGCGTTGATCGACAACGACACCTATCTCAAATGGTACGCYGACAGCGTGAAGAACCCGGACAAGTTCTGGGGCAAGCACGGCAAGCGGATCGACTGGTTCAAGCCCTTCACCAAGGTCAAGAACACCTCCTTCGACGGCAAGGTCTCGATCAAGTGGTTCGAGGACGGTGAGACCAACGTCTCCTGGAACTGCATCGACCGGCATCTGAAGAAGCGCGGCGACCAGACCGCCATCATCTGGGAAGGCGACAACCCCTATGACGACCGCAAGATCACCTATAACGAGCTCTACGCGCATGTCTGCCGCTTCGCCAATGTCCTGAAGAAGCATGGCGTCAAGAAGGGCGACCGCGTCACCATCTACATGCCGATGATCCCGGAAACGGCCTATGCGATGCTTGCCTGCACTCGGCTGGGCGCCATCCATTCGGTCGTCTTCGGCGGYTTCTCGCCGGACGCGCTCGCTGGCCGCATCGACGATTGCAAGTCGACCATCGTCATCACCGCCGACGAGGGCCTGCGCGGCGGCAAGCCAATCCCGCTCAAGGACAACACCGACAAGGCGATCGACATCGCCGCCAGGGCCGGCACCAAGGTCGAGAAGGTCGTGGTGGTGCGCCGCACCGGCGGCAAGATCGGCTGGGTGCCGGAACGCGACGTCTGGTACCACGACGAGGCGGCGACCGTTAAGGCCGACTGCAAGCCGGAGAAGATGAAGGCGGAGGACCCGCTTTTCATCCTCTACACCTCCGGCTCGACCGGTAAGCCGAAGGGCGTGCTGCACACCACCGCCGGCTACCTCGTCTATGTCTCGATGACCCACCAGTATGTCTTCGACTACCATGAGGGCGACATCTATTGGTGCACCGCCGATGTCGGTTGGGTCACCGGCCACAGCTACATCGTCTACGGGCCTCTGGCCAACGGCGCCACGACGCTGATGTTCGAAGGCGTGCCGAACTATCCCTCGCAATCGCGCTTCTGGGAGGTGATCGACAAGCACCAGGTCAACATCTTCTACACCGCRCCGACGGCGCTGCGCGCGCTGATGGGCGCCGGCGACAGCCATGTGAAGAAGACCTCGCGCAAGTCGCTGCGCGTGCTGGGCACGGTCGGCGAGCCGATCAATCCGGAAGCCTGGGAGTGGTATTACAACGTCGTCGGCAACGCCAAGGTGCCGATCGTCGACACCTGGTGGCAGACTGAGACCGGCGGCATCATGATCACGCCGCTGCCCGGCGCCACCGACCTCAAGGCGGGCTCCGCCACGCGGCCCTTCTTCGGCGTCCAGCCGCAGCTGGTCGACGGCGACGGCAAAGTGCTGGAAGGCGCCACCGACGGCAATCTCTGCATCATCGATTCCTGGCCGGGCCAGATGCGCACCGTCTATGGCGACCATGACCGCTTCGTGCAGACCTATTTCTCGACCTACAAGGGCAAGTACTTCACCGGCGACGGCTGCCGCCGCGATGCCGACGGCTATTACTGGATCACCGGCCGCGTCGACGACGTCATCAACGTCTCCGGCCACCGCATGGGAACGGCTGAGGTCGAATCGGCGCTGGTCAGCCACGACAAGGTGTCCGAGGCCGCCGTCGTCGGCTACCCGCACGACATCAAGGGCCAGGGCATCTATTGCTATGTCACGCTGATGGCCGGCACCCAATCGAGCGAGGATCTGCGCAAGGAGCTGATCGCGCATGTCCGCAAGGAGATCGGCGCCATCGCCACKCCCGACAAGATCCAGTTCGCGCCCGGCCTGCCGAAGACCCGTTCGGGCAAGATCATGCGCCGCATCCTGCGCAAGATCGCCGAGGACGAGTTCGGCGCGCTCGGCGATACCTCGACGCTGGCCGATCCGGCCGTGGTCGACGACCTCGTCGCCAACCGGCAGAACAAGAAGGGCTGATGGCCGGCGGGCTCGGCACCGTCAGTCAGCTCTGGCGCTATCCGGCGAGTTCGCTCGCCGGCGAGCGGCTCGATGCCATCTCGGTCGAGCAAAAGACCGTCTATGGCGACCGGCTGTTCGGGCTGGTCGATGCCGATGGCGAGATCGCCAGGCCCGACCGCGAGGCCAGATGGCACAAGGTGCCGCTGATCCGCACCCGGTTGACCGAAGCCCCTCTGAGCAAGGAATGGCCGCTCGAAGTCGCCGTGCCCGGCGGCGGCTGGCTGCCGGCGCCCGATCCTGAAAGCGACCGCGCGGTATCGGCCTTTCTTGGCTTCGAGGCCTCGATCCGGCCGTTCGGCGCGCAGAATGCGGCGCCCGGCTACGTCGGCCCGCTGACCGAGGCCCG
Source organism: Mesorhizobium sp. LCM 4576 (assembly GCF_001854815.1). Lineage (NCBI taxonomy): Bacteria > Pseudomonadati > Pseudomonadota > Alphaproteobacteria > Hyphomicrobiales > Phyllobacteriaceae > Mesorhizobium > Mesorhizobium sp. LCM 4576. Next base: position 9,903 of record NZ_MDDT01000014.1, on the reverse strand, counting down.
CTATGCCAAGGCGCCGATCCATCTGCTCACCACCGCTTCGCTTGCCAGGCTGAAAGCGCTGCACCCCGAAGGCACGCCCGATCCGCGCCGCTTCCGGCCCAACATCGTCGTCGACATGGCACCGGTCGAAGGCTCGTTTCCCGAAACGGAATGGATCGGCAGGAAGCTCGCGGTCGGCGATCTCGAGCTCACCGTCTCGGAACCCTGCCGCCGCTGCGGCTTCACCATCATCGCCCAGGATGGCTTCGACGCCGACCCCGGCATCCTGCGCAATCTGGTGCGCCACAACACCCACAATCTCGGCGTCTATTGCACCGTCGACCGGCCGGCGCGAGTCGGCATCGGCGCGCCGATGCGCTTGATGGACTGAAGCGGGCCGGGCCTACCGGTACAAATCCGCCCGTGTCGGCGGCAGGCCGCTCGCGCCGCGGGCGCGCCTCGTGGCGACGGTCTGGAAAATCTGCGCCGAGCCGCGCTCGAAGGTGATCGAGCAACCCGCCAAATAGAGCAGCCACAGCCGCGCCTTGGGCTCGCCGACCTCGGCGACCGCCTCGTCGAAGCGCGCATTGAGACGCTCTGCCCACAGCCGGCAGGTTCGCCCATAATGCTCGCGCAGGTTCTCCACGTCGTAAGCGAGGAAGCCGTGCGCCTCGAGGTTGCCGAGCGTCATGCCGATCGTGTCGAGCTCGCCGCCGGGGAAGATGTATTTGATCAGCGCCTTGTATTCCGGCCCCTTGCGCAGCGTCTTCCTGATGTCGCCCTTGCTGCGTCTGGTGATGGCGTGGTRCAGATAGATTCCGCCGGGCTTCAGCAAACGGTGGACGGCCGAGAAGTAGGCCGCGTGATTGGCGAGGCCCAGATGCTCGAACATGCCGATCGACGAGATCTTGTCGAAAGTGCCGGAAAGTTCGGCATAGGATTTTATCTCGATGGTGATGCGGTCCTCCAGCCCCTCGGCGCGGATGCGCTCGCGGGCAAGGTCGGTCTGGGCTTGCGACAGCGAGACGCCATGGCCGACGACGCCGTAATTCTTCGCCGCATGGATGAGCATCGCACCCCAGCCGCAGCCGATGTCGAGCAGCCTTTCGCCGGGCTTCAGCCTGAGCTTGCGGCAGATGTGGTCGAGCTTGTCGACCTGCGCCTGGTCGATGCCATTGGCGAAATCCTGGAAATAGCCGCAGCTATAGACCATGCGCTCGTCGAGGAAGAGCCGGTAGAAATCATTCGAAATGTCGTAATGATGCTGGATCGCCTCCTTGTTCGACCCGCTGACGAAAGGCTTACGGCCGGAAAGATCGCTGCGCGCCGTCATCTGCTTGCGCGAAAACAGCACCATAGGCAGGTCGCGCAGGATCGCCAGCTTGGGCAGGGACTTGAGCTTCGTCTTGAGCTTGCCTTGCGACGGCAGGGCATAGAAATCGAACAGCGTGCCGTCTTCGATATCGACGGTCTTGGAAATCCACRTCTCCACCAGCGTCGAGAAGGTCGGCCGGCGGACCAGTTGCCAGACGATGTCCTGATCGTTGATGGCAAGCACCGGGCCGCTGGCGGGTCCGATCCGCTCGCCGGTCCACAGCCTGACTGCAAAACCAGGCTTCAGCGTTTCGACGACCTTGCGTACGATCCGCGCGGCTCTGTCGGCGGCGTCCATTCCCACCTCCCGCTATGTCGCATCCGCCCCGTTCCCGAAGCCRCACTGTCGTCCGCCGGCCTGTGGACCGCAATCCCGATCTGTTGCGCAAAAGCACCGCAAGAGCAGGTTTCCCAGCTCGAGGCATGACCATTCCGTTGCGTCATCTTGTCTTTTGCTCCGGCGCACCCCATCATCTCAGTGTGTTCAACGAACTGAAAGGAGGTGATCCGATGTCGAGTGATTTCGTTTTCCATAACGTGAGCTCTGCGGATTGCACTTCCGGGAAGCAGTCTTCCCGTTAAGGCGCGAGACGCGCGGCAGGTAGCCCGGAGGGGCTGCCGCCAGGAGCCGCGTCGTGGACGGAAACACGGAAGGCCGCCGGCTTCGTCAAGAAGCGGCGGCCTTTTCCGTTTGAATCACTGCGTCAGCGCGACCTTTTCAGTGTTGCGGATGATTTCCTGGAAGGCGGCATCCAACTCCGCTCCGGTGGACGCTTCGAAATAATGCTTGTTGGCGGAGGAGGTATCCTTCGACGAACAATCCTTAAGCACCGCTTTCGCCTGGTCCCGCTCGGTTGCCGACATGTCCTTGTCGTTCAGATCGAAGCCGATGGTGAAAACCTCGATGCCATCGTCTTTCATGTTGCCGCATAGAGTTTGAGCGTTGCCGCGCGCAAGGTTGCCTTGGCCATTGTAGTTGCCTCCCGCGCCGGCGAAGGCGGTGTTGAACTGGCCATCGGTCATCAGGATCGCGACCTTGGCGATCTTTTTCGCATTGTTGTCCGAGGGGCCGCCGCCCAGGCCGRCATTCTTGATCACGGTGCGCCATTGCGGCGACAGCATGTAATAGGTCCACTGAACGGCGATCGCGCCGGCCGTGTAGCCATCCGCCTGGAAGTGGTCGATCGAATCGAGCAACGCACCGGAATCGGCGGTCAGCGGGATCACCGCCGCGGTAGGGCACTTGTTCATTCCCGAGCCGCCCAGATGATCGTCCCGGTTGACCAGCGCAAAATATTTCTTGCCATTCTTGTCCGTGCGGACCGTGTCGGGGCCGTCGGCGCTGAAATCCGGATTGCCGTTTTTGTCCTTGCGCTCTGTAGCGCAATTGTCGGGACGAGGCGTCGCCGCGCCGACGATGGAGACATAGTCGCTGAACGAGGGCAGCAATTTGCTGTTCGTCTTGGCGACCAGAAGCGTGCTGCCGGCAACGGGAGGCAGGTCCGAGCCTCCTTGGTTTTCGACATAGACATTTTCCGCCAGCTTGCCGGCGTTCACGGCAGATGCATAGGRCACAAGCGCGACACGGACGCGAGGGTTCTTTGGGTCCTGGTTCTGAAGCATCGTCCGGACGGCGTTTTTCGCCGCCGCTTTAAGGTCGCCGATCTTGTCGACCTTGCCTTTCTTCGCCATCGACCCCGTTATGTCGAGCATCATCGCCACCTCGACCTGCTTGTCCGAATAGAGCGCCGTGGTCGAAGCATTCACGCGGCGCATGTCACCGGTGCTGAAGAACGGGAAATAAAGCCCGACATCGGCATGCGCATCCGCCTGCACCGTATTAGCCGTCCTGTTGACCGTAAGCTTGTCGAGCACGACCTGATTGGCCTGCAGGATGCCGGCCGCGCTGTTGGCGTCGAGGAATGCCTGCACCGTCTTGTTGGCGTCGGCTTCGGTGATGACGCCGAGGGTGAGATCGCGGGCCGTCGAGGTCACAGCGGCGTCGACRACGCCCTGCAGGCTCGACCTCGCATTGTAGAGTTGCGAGATATTGACCGCGAATCCYACCCCCAGCGCGAGGACCGATGCGGCAGCTCCGAACAGAATCGCGAAATTGCCTCCGCGATCCCGGGTAAAGCCGTCCACCCCACGAACGACACCTCTGAACTGCCGCATCCCTTCCGCCTCCACTGTCTGCGGCACTGCGCCGCTCGGCCAGAGCGTTGCAGGATTTCGGCCAGACCGGTCGGGCCACCGCCGAAAGACGCTTAACAGGCGGTTAATCCGCTGTTTTTGCTGGCTTTCGGCGAATTTTTGGGTGAACGGRAAGTAAACGAAAATCCACTGGCGAAGCGGCCTTCATGAAGCGCTTACCATGATCTCCAGGGCTGTCGCGGCCGTTCTCTCTTCGGCACAATTGGGTTGTGCCGAAGCGGGTCAGCGGCTGCCGCGAGACATGGCGCGGCGCAGTGTCTGTCGAGATTCAGGTCAGGCCGGCCTCACCTGAATATCACTGACCTCAAGCCAGCATCTGCGCGCTGACCGTCCGGTCGACGCCATGATGCGGAGGATTGAAGCGGTTGCCTTCCTGCTCGTAGGTCCACACCTTGAACAGGCTGAGCCGGTGCGGGCCAAAACTGTGCAGCAGCGGCACGTCGGTGGCGTCGCGACCGCGCGCGATGACGACGCGGCCGATGCGCGGCCGATTGTGGCGCGGATCGAACGTGTACCACTTGCCGTCGAGGAAGACTTCCATCCAGGCCGAGAAATCCATCGGCGCCGGATCGGCCGGCACGCCGATATCGCCGAGATAGCCGTTCACGTAGCGCGCCGGAATGTTCATGCATCGGCAAAGCGTGATCGCCAGATGCGCGAAATCGCGACACACCCCGACGCGCTCCTCATGCGCCTGGGCGGCCGTGCGCGTGGCGCGCGCATAGCCGTAGCCGAAGGAAAGCCGGCTGTTGACATAATCGACGATCGCCTGGACGCGCGCCCAGCCGGGCGGCAGCGGACCGAAAAGCTGCCAGGCGGTGTTGCTGAGGTGGTCGGTCTCGCAATAGCGGCTGCCGAGCAGGTAGACCAGCACATCGTCAGGCAATTCCGCGACCGGCGTTTCCCGCGCCAGCATGTTGACCTCGTCGGTCTCGCCGCTGTCCTCGACCGCCGCATCGTAGAGGATGCGGAAGCTTCCGGCCGGCGCCGTGAAACGGCGGCAGATATTGCCATGGCGGTCGCGATAGGCGTGTGTCGGCACCGACGGCGAAGTCAGCACCCGCGTCTGCCGCTTGATGTCGGCATGGCGGTCGGGATGGATGTCGAGAAGTGAGATGATCGGCGTCGCCGCCGCGCATTCGATGGCTATCTCATAGCCGAGTCGGATCAGCATCGCATTCCCCCCTTGGTGATTTTGGAAGACTGGCTGTTCAACGCCGCGAACCGGAGGTTGTTCCCCCGTGGAATCGAAATGGCGGGTTCTCGCCTTCTCAGCCAGAGCCAGCCGGTCTAAACTAGGCTACGCGTTTCGCCCTCCCCGAAAACGATTCCCCAGGATACCCGATGTTTGCAGGCTCAAAATTCGCCGCCTTCCTTTTCGACATGGACGGCACGGTGCTCAACTCGATCGCCGCGGCGGAACGGGTGTGGACGGCATGGGCAAACCGGCATGGCCTCGATGTGGCGGCCTTCCTGCCGACGATCCATGGCAGGCGCGCACGCGAGACCATCGCCGCGCTGAAGCTTCCGGGCGTCGATCCGCTGGCGGAGGCGGATTTGCTGCTCAAGGCCGAAGCCGAGGATCTCGAAGGCATCGTCCCCATCCCCGGCGCCGTCGCGTTCCTGCAATCGCTGCCGCCGGAGCGCTGGGCGATCGTCACCTCGGCGCCGCGCGAACTGGCGCTGCTGCGCATCCAGGCGGCCGGCATCCCGGTTCCCGCCATGATGGTCACGGCCGAAGATGTCACCCATGGCAAGCCGGCGCCGGACTGCTTCCTGCTGGCGGCAAAGCGTCTCGGCGTCGCTGCGCGCGACTGCCTGGTGTTCGAGGACGCGCCRGCGGGTATCGCCGCGGGCGAGGCTTCCGGCGCTTCGGTCATGGTGATCAGCGCCACGCACGTCCACCCGCTCGTCACGCCGCACCCGATGATCCGTTCCTATGACGAAATCGGCATCGCGCTGGACGACAGTGGCTGGATTGCGCTCGCGCCCGAGCGTGCCGTCGCTTAAAAGTCGGTGGCGAGGCCCTTCACCTCCCAGTCGCCATAGCGGCCGGGTTCGTTACCGCCGCGACCACCGATCTCCTTCGGCAATTTTGCCTCGGCCTGACGATATTCCCTACGCCTGGCCTCGGCCTCCGCTAGCGCGCGGCTCGCAGCCGGCGTCAGCACCTTTCGCGGCGCGTCGCCTTCGCCCGCGGTTTCGGTCTTGTTGGTCGGTTCGGTCATGCGATATTCCTGCCGATTGAAACGAGGCCCGGCCTTTCCCATCATATAGCCATGACCGCAAAAGGATCGACCCCAATTCTCCATCGCTCCGAACGGATGAAACGATGAACACGCTTCGTACCGCAGTGCTCCTTGCCGCGATGACGGCGCTGTTCATGGGCGTCGGCTATCTGATCGGCGGCTCGGGCGGCATGGTGATCGCGCTTCTGATCGCCGCCGGCACCAACCTGTTCAGCTACTGGAACGCCGACAAGATGGTGCTGTCGATGAACCGCGCCGTCGAGGTCGACGAAAAGAATGCGCCCGAATATTACGCGATCGTCCAGGCGCTGGCCAAGCAGGCCGGCCTGCCGATGCCGAGAACCTATCTGATCGACAATCCGCAGCCCAACGCCTTCGCCACCGGCCGCAACCCCGAGAATGCCGCGGTGGCGGCGTCCACCGGCCTGCTCGAGCGGCTCTCCCATGAAGAGGTTGCGGCCGTGATGGCGCATGAGCTTGCCCATGTGCAGCATCGCGACACGCTGACCATGACGATCGTAGCGACGCTCGCCGGCGCCATCTCGATGYTTGGCAATTTCGCCTTCTTCCTCGGCGGCAGCCGTGACAACAACAATCCGTTCGGCTTTGTCGGCGTGCTTGTGGCGATGATCGTTGCGCCCTTCGCCRCTATGATCGTGCAGATGGCAGTGAGCCGCACGCGCGAATACGAGGCCGACCGGCGTGGCGCAGAAATCTGCGGCAATCCGCTGTGGCTGGCCTCGGCGCTGGGCAAGATCGCGCGCGGCGCCGAGCGGATCCCCAATGAGGATGCCGAGCGCAATCCGGCGATGGCGCATCTTTTCATCATCAACCCGCTGCATGGCGAGCGCATGGACAATCTGTTCTCGACCCATCCGAGCACCGAGAACCGCATTGCGGCGCTGCAGGAGATGGCGCGCGCCATGGGCGGCGCATCGCCTGCCGCACGGCGCGAGGCAGCAGCGCCGACCGCCGCCAACGAAGCGCCGGCCGGCCCCTGGGGCAAGCCGGCGGACCCGGCCGCAGAGGTCGAGCCGCCGCCACCAAAACCCAATCCCTGGGGCCGCAACCCGACCGGGCCTCGCAATGCCGGGCGCAAGGGCCCGTGGTCGTGACGCCGCCGAGGCGCGGACAGCCAGGCAATCCGCAACGCCCAGGCAATCCGCAAGGCAAGGCCGGTGACGAGAACGTTGCCGGCCTTGCCGCGCGGAAAGCGGCGGCGCGCCTGCTTGCCGCAGTCATCGATGCCCATACCCCACTCGACGGATTGACCGACAACGAGCACGGCCATCCGCAATACAAGGCGCTGGACGGCCGCGACCGCGCGCTGGTGCGCGCCATCCTGGTGACGGYGCTGCGCCACCGCATGATCATTGCCGGGCTGCTGTCGAAACGGCTGGAAAAGCCGCTGCCGGCCAACGCCACGGCCCTCTCGCATATCCTCAACGTCGCCGCCGCGCAGATCCTGTTCCTCGATGTCCCCGACAGCGCCGCCGTCGATCTGGCCGTCACCCACGCCAAGTCCGATCCGCGCACGACGCGTTTCTCCGGCCTCGTCAACGGCGTGCTGCGTTCGCTGGCGCGCGTCAAGGACGCCGAGCTTGCCCCGGCGCTCGCCGCCACCAGCGAGGCGCCGCAATGGTTCTCCGAGCGGCTGGTCGCCGCCTACGGAGCTGACAAGGCGCGCGCCATCCTCGCCGCCCATCGCCACGAGGCGCCGGTCGATTTCACGGTCAAGGCCGATCCGGCGCTCTGGGCCGAGCGTCTGGGTGGCATCGTGCTGCCGACCGGCACGGTGCGTGTCGAAAAGCTCGCCGCCAATGTCGTCGACCTGCCCGGCTTCGCCGACGGCGCCTGGTGGGTGCAGGACGCAGCCGCCAGCCTCCCGGCGCGCCTGTTCGGCGACATCGGGGGCCAACGCGTTGCCGACCTCTGCGCCGCGCCCGGCGGCAAGACGGCGCAGCTTATCCTGGCCGGCGCCAGCGTCACCGCTGTCGACACGTCGAAGAACCGGCTCGCGCGGCTCAAGYAGAATCTCGACCGCCTCGCCCTGACGGCCGAACTCGTCCAGACCGACCTGCTCGACTACCGCCCGGCGAAACTGTTCGACGCCGTGCTGCTCGATGCGCCCTGCTCCTCGACGGGCACGGTGCGCCGCCACCCCGACGTGCCGTGGACCAAGACCATGGCCGATGTCGAAAAGCTCGCCGACCTCCAGCGCCGGCTGCTCAACCACGCCGTCAACCTTGTCAGGCCCGGCGGCCGCGTCGTCTTCTCCAACTGCTCGCTCGACCCGATCGAAGGCGAGGAGCTTTATCGCGCCTTCCTCGCCGGGAACCCCGGCGTCGCCGCCGATCCGATCCGTCCCGGCGAATTTGCCGGTTTCGATCCGTTCCTGACCCCTGAGGGCACGTTGCGCACCACGCCGGCCGACCTGGCGCTGGGACCGCCCGGGATTTCAGGCCTGGACGGCTTCTTCGCCGCGCGGATGAAGCGGACAGGTTGACGCGTTATCTCATAAAATCGGCTGACTTTTTAGGGAAGACCCCACTGCTACGGCGTGAAGTGGTTCACTTCGGCGAAATCCGCCTTCGCATAAGTTCTTGAATCGCATAAGCTTGTGCTTGGGTTAGGGGACATCAGGAGGGTTATTGGCACTTGTTGCCTCCAGCACGACGCGTCTGTGGACGCTGGTCGCGAAGGAGTTCTGGCGCAAGACGCGCCGGCGCCTCCGCGCCGGCCCGGTTTATCGCTGGCGCTATTCCGGCCGCACTCCCGAACGCGTCCTGATCGCCCCGCCCGACCTGCGGCTCGCCGATCCGCAGATCGCTCTGGAGATTTACTATGGCCGCTATCCGCTGTCCGGCCATCTGGTCGAGACCGGCGGCACCTCGCCCTTCCAGCTCGACGTGCCCAATCGCGGCTGGCAGAAATCGCTGCACGGCTTCCGCTGGCTGCGCCATATGCGCGCCACCGGCACCGAGCTCGCCGCCGCCAACGCCAGGGCGCTCGTCACCGACTGGATCGCCATGCACGGCAACCAGATTTCGGGCATCGCCTGGGAGCCTGGAACGACGGCCAAGCGCGTGATCGCCTGGCTGCAGCATTCCTCAGTGGTGCTGCAAGGCGCCGAATTCCCCTTCTATCGCGCCTTCCTCAAATCGCTCGCCGTGCAGATCCGCTACCTGCGCTCGGTGGCGCGTGAGATGCCGGATGGCGAGGCCAGGCTGCGCGCCCGCATCGCGCTCGCCTTCGCCGCGCTATCCTTGCCGGCCCCGGCCTCGGCGCTGCGTTCCGCGACGCGCAATCTGGCTGAGGAGCTGGAGCATCAAATCCTGCCCGATGGCGGCCACATCTCGCGCAAGCCGATGGCGGTGCTGGAACTGCTCGCCGATCTGCTGCCGCTGCGCCAGACCTATGCCAACCAGGCCGAGGCGCCGCCGGCGGCCCTGATCGGCGCCATCGACCGCATGTTGCCGGCGCTGCGCTTCTTCCGCCACCAGGACGGCAGCCTGGCTCGCTTCAACGGCATGGGCGCCACCATCCACGACCGCATCGCCACCATCTTGCGCCATGACGACACGGTGGGCGCGCCGCTGCTGCACGCGCCGCATTCCGGCTATGAGCGCCTGTCGATGGGCGGCGTGACGGTGATCGCCGACACCGGCCTGCCGCCGCCTGTCGACGTCTCCAACGCAGCGCATGCCGGCTGCCTCGCCTTCGAGCTTTCCTCCGGGCGTCAGCACTTCATCGTCAATGCCGGCATCGACACCTACGGCGCCCCGGAATTCCGGCCGCTGGCCCGCGCCACCGCCGCGCACTCGACAGCGACGATCAACGACACCTCGTCGGCGCGCTTCAGCCACTCGCTGCGCGTCAGCGATCTTTTGGGCTCGCCCCTGATCGGCGGTCCGCAGCATGTGCCCTGCAAGCGCCTCGACCAGAAGGGCATGCAGGGCTTCGTCGCCCGCCATGACGGCTATGTCCAGCAATTCGGCTTCCTGCACGAGCGCGAGCTGAAGCTCGGCACGAACGGCAACGTGCTTGCCGGGCGCGACCGTTTCCTGCGCCCGGGCAATGCGGCGAT
>NZ_MDDT01000013.1:0-92845 GCF_001854815.1 Mesorhizobium sp. LCM 4576 | reverse complement strand
GCAACCGGCCCGCGCGGCGCCCTGTTCACCGTCCATGTGACGGACCCGGCAACCGGCGCCTACACCGTCACGCTGCTCGACAACGTGCTGCAGGCACAGGGCCCGAACGACGAGAACAACGCCACCGTCAATCTCGGCTACACCATCACCGACGCCGACAACTCGTCCACGACCGGCACGCTCACCATCACCTTCAACGACGATGCGCCGACGGCDCTGTCTCCCGAGACGGCAGTTCTCATCAACGCGGCCAACAGCATCGCGACATTCGATCTGGATTGGGATGCCAACATCGACAACAATGTCGGCGCTGACCAGCTTGGGTCCATCAGCTTTGCTAACATCGTGAACGGCCAGCAGGCCACCGGCGTAATAAACGGAAGCACGGTCAATCTGACATCAGGAGGTCAGCCTATCCTGTTGTACCTCGTTGACCATGATTCCAATCCTGACACCCCGATGCAGTTGCAGGGATGGACCGGCGGTTTGAACACCGGCACCGAGATATTCCAGATAACGCTGCTGCCGKACGGAAGCCTGGCATCCAGTTCCGACCACTACCAGATTGAAGTGTTCGCCGCGATTGGCGCCACGCAGCAGACGCACATTGACAATTTTTCGGCACTTGGCTCAAATACGCAGCAATTCAAGGCGCTAGATGTGGCTGGGACCACCCAGGATGTGCTGTTCTCCGGCTACGAGCGCGCGGCGAACGGCACAAGCAATGYCGCGTCGGGATCGTCGGTCTCGGCAAGTACGATCRGCATCGGCGTCGCCAACAACTCCATGAATGACGGAGACAACCTGCGGATCGATTTCGTCAACGATGCGACCGTCTCCAACGGCAACAACAATTCATATAATTACTCGACGCACTACGACGTCAATAACTTCCAGTTTTCCATCGTACAGGTGAACGGCAGCCCACCAGCGGACTCCATCGAAACATGGGTGCGCATCTACAACGCGGGTGATGACCCCAACACAGCGAATGACTCCGCCGCGCTGGCGAACGACCCGCAGCTCAACACGATCACCGACATCAAAGTTAACGGCGTGAGTCTGAACCTCGCATCGTTGACGACGGATGGACATGGCGGATACTTGATCACTGGTCTCGACCTTCACGACACCGTTCTCGTCACCGCGTCCGGGACTGGATATGATAGGATTGAAATCGAGAACGCGCGTTCCATCAATGGGACTACTCCCAGCCTGGATGGTGAGTCGTTCGACATTGGTGCATTTGCATTTGTCACTACCTCCACAAGTGTCCCTTCGGTCGAACTGAACTTCGACCTTCTATTGAAGGATGCGGACGGGGACACTTCYACAAGTTCGCTGGCAGTCGATTTGCTCTCCTCAGGCAGTGTAACGAGCGACCATTCGAGTTCCGGGTCGGGCGTGACCGAGACTGCTGCAGCAGGAGTAATAAATATCATCGGCTCGGATTTTGCAGATTCCTTGACCGGCAATGGCTCGGACAATGTCCTAGCTGGGATGAATGGAAATGACACCCTGCATGGCGCCGGTGGAAATGATTTGCTCATTGRCGGTCTCGGCAACGACACCCTCTACGGCGACGACGGAAACGACATCCTTTACGGCGGTTCCGGTCTCAACCACATAACTGGCGGTGCCGGCAACGACACGTTTGTGATCGATGCATCCAAGCTCACGCTCCACGTGGCCGATGTCATTGCAGACTATACACCCGGCCAGGACGTTATCGACCTGTCAGAGYTGCTTAAATCCCTCGGAGGCGACGCGCCGACTAGTGATCCGCAGGTAGGCGACTCGGTCAACGTCACCTTCTCAAACGGCGACGCTCACGTGATGGTCGACGACAACGGTACCGCTGCCGGGGGCAACATGGTCGAAGTGGCAACGCTGACGGGAGTTGGTGTCGGATCTACGATTAGTATCCTTTACGATCACAGCCAGCCAGCGCATACGGAAACTGTGACTGTTTGATCAACGTACCGATAGAACAAACGTGATTGGCTCAGTTGACGTAGCGCTTGGCCACGCTTCCATGCTAAGCATTAGAGAACCGTGAATTCGCAATTCGAAGAGGGGCTTACATGAAACATTCCGCGAGACTTCTGGCTTCGGCCGCGGCGCTGCTCTTGGCCGGGTCGACRGGCTTCGCCGCCGATATCATCGGCGAGCCGGCGGTGAATTATTGCCGCACCGTCGGCACCTCGGACCTGGTGCTGACCGACAACATGGTCGAGCTCAAGGACCATGTGGTGAAGCTGATGGACGAATCGGTCGCCGTCGCCAACAGCCCAGAATGGATCAACTCGTCGCGTCCCGCCTTCGTCTGGGCCTCGGAAGCCAAGGTCGCCTGCGGCATGGCCTATGGCTACCTCAAGACGAACTACAAGGACGAAGACACGCTCAACAAATGCGAATGCTTCCACGACCGCATGGTCGAATATATGCACTGAGCTGACGGRCAAGCGAGCACCGGCTGGCTGCGATGGTGGCCGACGGCAAACCGGCGAAGGCGATCGCGCTGGACCGTTTCACCGTTGCATGGAAACGGCGAAACGATCCAGCTCCTTGTTTTGACRCAATTCCGAACGGAAAACCGCTACGCACTTTTCCTGGAATTGCTTTAGCGGTCGCCTTGCTCGGTCTGTGTCAAACATCCGTCCACGCCAACTGGCTGGAACGGCCGCAGCCGCCGGGAGCGCTGCCCGTGCACTGCGCCGCCGCGCCGGAGCGAACCGCCGAGACCTTCAAGACGTTCGCCACCTGCCAGGCGTCGCTCTACGGCCTCGAACCGGTGCTGGCGCATGCGGTGATGGAGATCGAAAGCGGGTTCGATCCCGGCGTGCGCGGCGCCGACGGCGAAGTCGGGCTGATGCAGGTCATGCCGGCGACGGCGCGGATGCTCGGCTTTCGCGGTTCGCTCGACGAGCTCGGCGAGCCGGCCACCAACATCGCGCTCGGCGTCCGATATCTGGCGCAGGCAAACAGGCTCGCCGCGGGCGATCTTTGCACCACCGTGATGAAATACCGGGCCGGGCACGCGGAAACCCGCTTCTCGGTCCGCTCGGTCAACTACTGCCAGCGCGCACGCGCGATCCTGGCGCGGGAGGGCCTCGACATAGCCGGGCCGTTGCCGGTGGCGACGATCGGCTTGTCCGACGCTTCCGTGGACGGCGCTGTGACCGGCCAGGAGAAGCGCGTCTGCGTGCGTCGATCATTCGTRCCCGGGCCGCGCTACATGAAATGCGCCGAGTATCGCAGCCCGGCGCAAGCAAGGACGATCCGGGCGCTGAGAGCGCGGCTGTTCGACGGATAGCATATGGGGGGTGGAAGCACATGAAACGTGAGCGGCACGATCCGGACCTGAAGCGCGCCGCGCCGAAACGGATCGTTGCGGCGCGCCTCCGGGCTTTGTCGGATGCATGTCGTCCCCCCAAAGCCGGAACCACTTTTGGGCGACATGCTTTCTTGCTCCATGCATGTCGTCTCCCCAAAACCGGAACCACTTTTGGGCGACATGCATTGGGGGCGATCGCTCTCGGGCTCGTCGCGACGCTGTCCGGATGCCAATCCAAGAGCGGCGCGTCGGACGTGCTCGATCCATCGGCGATCGCGGCACCCRCCGGCCAGGCGAGTGCGGCCGCGGCGCCCGCCCAGCAGGCAAGTGTCGAGACTTCTGGYAGTCCGGCCTTGGGCAGTCCGGCTTCGGGCAGCGCGGCTTCGGGCGGCCCGACCTCGGCCGCCGCCGCCAAGGCCCAGCTGACGCTCGGCACGGGGCCGACCAAGGTGGCCATGCTTTTGCCGCTTTCGGCGCCCGGCAGCACGGGCGAGAACGGCCGGAAGATGTATGACGGCGCGCGGCTCGCAATGGCCGATCTCGGCGACAAGCTTCTGACGCTGACGATCGAGGACACGCGCGGCGACAGCGGCTACGCGAAAGACCTCGCGGTGAAGGCGATCACCTCGGGCACGGCGAAGGCGGTCATCGGGCCGTCCGAGCTTGCGGCCGCGCAGCACCTTGCCAAGCTCTCGGGCTCCAAGCGGCCGCCGGTGCTGGCGCTGGCCGACAATTTCGCCGGCGGCCCCGGCGTCTATTCGGTGCGGCTGAGCGAAGCCGACAGCGCGGCGGCCGGCGCGGCGGCGATCGCCGGCAGGGGCGCCAGGAAATTTGTGCTGCTGGTGCCGGCGGGCGCCGACTCGAGCGCCATCGAATCCCGGGTGGCCAACGCGCTCAGCATCTATGGCGCCACGCTTGCGGTGACGCTGCCCTATTCGCCGACGGACGGCGGCGCCAAGGTGGTGTCGGACATGAGTTCGCTGGTCGAGGCGCCCGACGCCGTGGTCGTCGCCTGCGGCGGCGGCAGCCCGACAGCGGTGCTTGCCGCGCTGAAGGCGAAAGGCATTCCAGGCAAGACGGTGACGCTGATCGGCACCGACCGCTGGCTCGAGCGGCCAGTGGATCCGCTCTATGAGGGCGCCTATATCGCGACGCTCGACGAGAGYGAGACCGGGCCGATCGCCGACCGGTTCAAGGCGACCTACAAATACCAGCCCGACGTCAACGTCGCCTATGCCTACGACATGGTGGCGCTGAGCGCGGGCATAGCGAGCGCGGCCGGCCCCGACGGCTTCAACAAGCAGGTGCTGGAGAACACGACCGGCTTCCGCGGCTCGACCGGCCTGTTCCGCTTCCGCAGCGACGGCTCGAGCCAAAGGTCGATGCCGTTCTTCAAGGTGGAGAAGGGGCGGTTGAAGCTGGTGGAGAAACAGACGGCGGGGTTTTAGGCGAAACTTAGGCTCTGGGGGTCTCGTTGGGTTCTGTTAGAAGGCTTCTCGTTTTGGCTGCAATTGCCGCGGCGGTGGGAGGTGCGGTGGCCGTCGTCCAGCGCTTGGTGTTTGTCTCGTCAGAGCCGGCCGTGTCGAGCGAACCGCCCCAGAAGAAGCCGGCGCCACAGCGAAAGTGGCGCCTGACTTAGCGTCAATCGCAATCAGTTAAGCTGCTGCAAAATTCCGGAACTGCTCGCGACCACCAGGGCGTGATAGACTTGGTAGGTCATGGTGCACGCGGCGGCTGCCGCGATCGGTACGCCGAACGGCACCACACCTTTGCGGTCCATATGCTGCACATAATGGCGAAATAGTCCCGCCGGCAGCAGGAACGGATTCTTGACCACGGTTGCCGTGGCGACAGCGAAAACCAGCAATAGCACCGAAAGCGCCGCGAGATTGCTGCCGCCGATCAGAAACGGCGTAACGCTCATCAGCTTCACATCGCCCGCTCCCATCTTGCGCAAARGCCAAAACGGGAAGAGAGCCGCGAAAAGGATGAAACCGCCAATCGCACTGATGCCCATCTCAAGCCAGGAGCCGGTCTGCAATGACTGAAATTGCAGCGCGCCCAGCCCCAGGCACAGCAGCAGCAACACATCGCGGTTGGATATTTTCTGCGTAGAGAAATCGATCCACGCAACCCGTCCCAGAAGCAGGGTGGCAACCGCTTTGAAAAGAAGGGAAGCGGCGAGCAGCAGACTCATGACCGCTCTATGTTCCGCACGCTGGACGACAGCAGCTTCAGATTGTTTGCTACCGTTGGATCGTTAGGGGCCAGCTCATAGGCCTTGAGAAAGTTGCTGCGCGCGTCCTGCAGCTTGCCGCGCAACAGATAGGAATAGCCGAGATTGTTGTAATATTCCGGCGTCGCGCCAAGCAGGCGATAGGCTCGGCCGTAAGCCATGTCGGCCAGATCGAAACGCCGGATGCGGTCGCAGGAGGCAGCAAGACCAAGCCAGGCGACGCCGTCATTCGGCGCCAGCCGGGTCGCCTTGTAGAACAGCGCGCCTGCGTTGCCGTAGTTTTCAGAGCGGAACTGGGTCTTGGCCTCGGTGATCGCCTGGTCGGAGGCGTAGTAATCGACGTCGCTGATGGTCTTCAGCCCGTCGAAGGTGTCGCCGAAAGCGGTGTAGTCGCCCTTGGCGGGCTCATTGGTGCGCACGACGCCCCCGGTCGTGTCGGTCGATTGGCAACCGGCAAGCAGGAGAAGCAGCACGCTGGCTGCGGCTGCGAGGCGTATCGGCCTTGTCATCTTGTGCCCCAAGGGAGCCCTCCGACTCAAGTTTAGAAGATAATCATATGACGGATCAGAAGAAAATGCCCTTCATGCGAAGGATGACGGGCAGCATGATCACCATCAGCACGACGGGGAAGATGCAGAGTCCCAAAGGGATCATCATTTTGACGGGCAACGAGTTGGCGCGCTCCTCCGCATGCAGTATCCGTTGGCTGCGCATTTCGGCGCTGTACACACRCAGGGCCTCCGTCAGGCTGGTGCCAAGTTCCTCCGACTGACGAAACAGCACCGCCAGCGCTTTCGCCTCGTCCAAACCGATGCGATCGGCCATCTCGCGCAGTRCCTCGCGCAGCGGCTTGCCGGCGCGCAACTGCAAATTCATGATCGAAAGCTGGATGCCCAGCCATTTATGGGTGCCAGCCAGTTCCTGACTGACGCGCTCCACGGCCGCCTCGAGGCTCATGCCGGCGTCGGCGCAGGTGATCATCATGTCCATAAAGTCCGGAAAGGAGCGACGGTAGATCTGCTTTTGGCCATTCTCGAAGCGATCGAGCATGATGCTTGGGATAACGATGCAGGCCAAGCCGAACAAAGCCGCGCCGGCAATAGCCGTAAAAGCAGGCAGATGAGCCGGCAGTACGCGCGAAAGCACGGCATAGGCGACCAAAAAGCCGACGCCCACTCCGACAAGCCTGATCAGCGTATAAATAATCGGCGCGCTCGCGTGATAGAATCCGGCGCGAAAGAGTTTCGCTTCGAGCGCGTTCGGCTCGTTGCGTTCTTTCTCCAGCGTCTTGAAGTAGGCGTCCACCGGCTTCTGCGCCGCAATCCTGGCGCGCGCATCCTGCCCCAGGATGGAGCGAGGGTCATTGGTATCTGCCACCAGGGTGTCGGCCAGCCTGCGCGTCTGCATTGCCGGCAGGAATACCAGCGCGGCAAACAGGAACAGGGCCACTGCCGCCACGAAGACGGCAATGGAGACCAACAGGGTCAGGTCGTTGGCGTTGGAAAGCAGGTTGATGGTTCGCTCCTAGAAATCGAAGGTGACCATGCGGTACATGATGAAGTCACCCAGCAATGCCCACGATCCGAAGGTGAGAAACACGGGCAATATCGCGGGGTTTCCCCACACTTTTCCATAGTAAGACGGCGCTATGAGCTGCAGAATCAGAAACATCACTACCGGGAAAAGCGAAATGATCCATGCGGAGACGCGCCCCTCGGCAGAGAGCGCCCTTATCTTTAATCGCAATTTCTGCCGTTCGCGCAGAACGGACGAAAGGTTGGCGAGTATTTCGGTGAGGTTGCCGCCGGTCTTGGACTGGATCGAAAGCGACACTGAGAGCAAATTGAGCCCCTCGAACCCGACCCTCTCCGTTAGCTTACGCACCGCCTGCTCCAAGCTAAGCCCAAATGTGATCTCGTCGGCAACGATGCCGAATTCCGTTCCGAGCGGATCGGGCATTTCACGCGCGACGAGACCTATGGCAACGGTAGCCGGGTGGCCTGCGCGCAGCGAACGGACAATCATATCCAAGGCGTCCGGCAATTGCCTTGCAAACTTCAGAATTCTCCTCGTGCGGGCTCGCCGCAGAACAAAAAGCGGCAACGCGATCCCTACCACCAGAAAGACCAGAAGCGCCGCAGGCATGGCGAGATCCACGAGGAACCAGAGCAGTAAGCACAGCRCCATACCCGCCAGCAGGAACGAAGCGGCGAATGTCAACGGGTTCCCGGTGATGCCGGATTGCGTGTAGAGCCGGTTCAACCAGACAAAGCCGAAAAGAAAATCTCCTGAATCTGTGAGGCCGCGCTCGCGCAACAGGCTTTTTAAAGCTTGTTCCGCAGGTGCATCGTCGGTGAGACGGCGAAGCCGATGATTAACCGCGACCTGTCGCGAGCGCCGACTGGCCAGCGAAATATAGAGAGCCTCGCCGGCAAGGATGACCGAGGCGGCCGCGACGACATAAATGAAATAGAGTAGCGCTTGTCCCGTAAGCATCACATCGCCACCTGGGGGTTGAACGCATCCTTGGCGAAATGCAGGCCGAGCGTCGCCGCCTCCGTGGCAAAACGTGGACGCACGCCGGTGGCGCGGAAATCGCCAATAATCGCGCCGTCAGCGGCAACATCGCGCCTGACATAGTGATAGATTTCCTGCAGTTGCACGATATTGCCTTCCATGCCGGTGATTTCCGAGATGGAAACGACGCGCCGGCCGCCATCGGAGAGGCGTTGCGTCTGCACGATGATATCGATGGCTGAGGCGATCTGCGCGCGGATCGATTCATGCGTCATCGRCAACCCGGCCATRYCGACCATCTGTTCCAGGCGCGAGATGGCGTCGCGCGGTGTGTTGGCATGAATAGTGGTCATCGAGCCTTCATGGCCGGTGTTCATGGCCTGCAGCATGTCGAAGGCTTCCTCGCCGCGCACTTCGCCGACGATGATGCGGTCGGGGCGCATGCGCAGCRCATTCTTCACCAGCTCTCGCTGCCGGATCTCGCCCTTGCCTTCGACATTGGGCGGGCGCGTTTCCAGCCGGYCGACATGCGGCTGCTGCAATTGCAGTTCCGCCGCATCCTCGATGGTGACCAGGCGTTCCTTTGACGGGATGTAACTCGACAGCGCGTTTAGAAGCGTGGTTTTACCACTGCCGGTGCCGCCCGAGACCAGGATCGACTTACGCGCCTGCACCGCGATCCTGAGCATGTCGATCATCGGCTGGCGGATCGAGTTGAACGCCATCAAACGTTCCAGCGAATAAGGGTTTTTCGAAAATTTGCGGATCGAGACCAGAGGCCCGTCGACCGAGACCGGACGGACGGCGATGTTGACGCGCGAGCCGTCCTCCAGGCGCGCATCCGCCATCGGCGCGGATTCATCGACGCGGCGGCCGATAGCCGAGACGATCTTGTTGATGATGCGCAGCAGATGCGCCTCGTCGCGGAAACGGATGGACGTTTCCTCGATGATACCGCGTCGTTCGATGAACACGCGTTCATGCGTGTTGATCATGATGTCGGTGATTGAGTCGTCCTTGAGCAGCGGTTCGATCGGACCAAGGCCCAACATCTCATCTGCGGTGTCGCTGGTCAGCTGATCGAGCTCGCGGGAATTCAAGGGCACGCTGCGGCTGCRCACGAACTCACGCACGATCGGCCGGATCTCGTTCAGGATTTCGTCCTTCGATGAATTTTCCAGCGCCGTCAGGTTGAACCGGTCAATGAGATGGCGATGYAGCTCGACCTTTAGTGTCAGGAAATCGTCGCCCTGCGGCTCCGCTTCCGCCGCGGGAGCCGTGGCCACTCCATTCGGCGCTGCGGCGACGACCGGCGTCAGCGGCGTCTTCTGTTCGTTCGGCCCTTTAATGAAGCGACCCAACATGCCGCTTACCCCCTTATATGTTCCCCAGGTCGAAACTAAGCGTTAACCACGAGGGGCACAAGCGGCTTGGAGGACACACTGAAGGTATTACTTGCGACATAGWTAAGAAATCGAGATTTGATAAATCGTTTTATTTTTCACTTGTTGAGGCCCGACCGACTAAAGTCCTAAGACGTTCGGCAGCCTCCAAACAACGTATCCGCTAACTACCCCAATATAAAGGGATATGTCGTATTTCTAATGTGGCGATCGCAGGCCGCAGGCGTGGCCGAATTGTGAATGAATGGTTAAGATCGCTTGAAAAACGAAGCGAATCAAGCTGTTGTGGAAAATGAAAAAGCTTCGGTTCGAGTATTGAACGGTTAAAGGACTGTTAATCCGTTTGACTCGGCTTTTTCGCGGGACCTAGGATTGAAGCTGACGGGGGATGCTTGGGTATGGGGTTCATCCTTGGCTCTGTCTCGTCGGGTTCAACCTCCAAAGGGAGAAATTGGCATGAAGAAGCTCATGACGATGGCCCGGCAGTTCCGCACCGATGAAAACGGCGCTGCTATGGTCGAATATTCAATCCTGGTCGRCATCATTGCCGCTGCATCGATCCTGGCGATCATCGCAATCGGGGGCTGGGTCAGCAACCAGTTCACGGGCCTCTGCAACAACCTCAATGGCAAGGGCCTCGATGCAGCCGGCACTGGCACCGGCGCCTGCGATCCGACCCCATAACTAATCGTCTGGGCCGGATCGCTGATCCGGCCCAGAATTCCCTGAGTTCAGTATTTGACTTCGCCCGCGGGGGCGAGACGGGGCGGGAAATGAGGGCCAACACGGTAATAATGATCATCCTCGCTGGTATTTTCGGCGTGCTGGCCGTTGTGCTTGCCAACATATGGCTGGCCAATCAGCGCAGCGCCTTGGCTCAATCGAATGGGATCCAGGCTAGCACCATTGTCGTGGCGGCAACGCCATTGAAATTCGGTGATACGCTGAGCGCCGACAAACTGCGCGAAATCGCGTGGCCRGCAGGCGCTGTCCCGGCGGGAGCAWTCAAGACAGTAAAAGATGCTGTGGCCGGCAATGGCGCGCGCCAAGCCTTGCAGACGATAAGCGTCAACGAACCAGTACTGGCAAACAAGATCACCGGCGCGGGGCARCGCGCCACGCTTTCGGCCGTGCTCGACGAGGGCATGAAGGCCGTTTCCATCAGGGTCAATGACGTGCTCGGCGTAGCCGGCTTCGTCTTCCCRGGCGACCGTGTCGATGTGCTGCTAAGCCGCACGATTCGCGACAACGAAGGCGCCGACAAGAGTTTCGTCGATGTATTGCTGCAGAGCGTCAAGGTGCTTGCCGTCGACCAGGTCGCAGATGCGACCAAGGACAATCCAACCGTCGTCAAGGCGGTGACTGTCGAGGTAAGCACGAAAGATGCGCAGAAGCTCACTTTGGCCGCGGGTGCCGGACAGTTGTCCCTAGCTTTGCGGCAAGCTGCCGGCAGCAAGGGTGAGGTGAATGAGAGAGTCACACTGGCAGACCTTACCGGCGATACGCCGGAGGATGTCGCCAAACGCCAGGCCGAGTTAAACAGGCAGGCCGCCGAGGAAGCCGCGCGCAAGCAGGCCGACGAGAAGATCGACGGGCTGGCCAAGGCGGTGGAACGGGTCGGCAGCCAGATCGACCAGATGAGCAAGACAAAGCCGGCCACCGTCATGGCCGCCGCACCCCAGRCTCAGCCCGTGAAGGAAGTGATCAAATACGTGCAGCCGGAACCGCCGAAGCAGGCGACGGTCGGGGTGTTCCGGGGCGTCAAGCTGGAAACCTACGAGGTGCCGCGACAAGACTGACGAGGTCGGCGCGGCGGGGCTGCCATTGGCAGCAAGCGGGGAGACGGGGAATGCAGGGGTCTTGGATGAGGATAGCGGCGGTTGCRCTATCCTTCTTGGTCGCACCGGCGATGCTTGGCCATCCAGCCAGGGCGRCTGACCGGTTCATCGACGTATCGCGTCCGTCGCTGCATCGCGTGTTCGTGCCGGTTTCGCAATCCGCCACGATCCAGGTGAATGCCACTTTGGGCGACATCGTCGTCGGCGACGAGAAGATCGCCGACGCGCAGCCGATGACCGACAAGACGCTCTACATCATCGGCAAGACGGTCGGCACCACCACCGTCAATCTGTTTTCCGAGGACAAGCGCTCGCTCGGCGCCATCCAGATCGAGGTCGGCCAGGATGTCAGCGACATGGCGGTGGCCATTCGCCAGGTGGCGCCGAAGGCCAGGATCGAGATCGGTTCCATCAACGGTAAGGTACGCTTGAGCGGCCATGTCAAGGACGCAGCGACGCTGGCATCCATTGTGGAAGTCACTCAGCAATATGGGCCGGACGCCATCATCAACGCCGTGACGATCGACGACAGCGAGCAGGTCAATCTGTCGGTGCGTATCCTGGAGGCCAAGCGCAATGCCGGCCGCGATCTTGGTGTGTCCTTCAAGAGCACGAATAGCAGAGGCACTACCCGGGTCGGAACAGGTATTGGCACCGTGGACAAAGACGGAGCCGAGCTGGGCGCGGGTGATCTGGTCAGTGGTCTTCTCTCCAATACCAACCCGTTCGCGGCGCTCATCACACGTATCATCGACAACAACATCAAGGTCGACCTGATCATCGAGGCGCTCKAGGCAAAAGGCGTCGTGCGCACGCTGGCCGAACCGAACCTCACCACGGTTTCCGGCGWGACGGCCAGCTTCAATGCCGGCGGTGAAGTGCCGGTGCGCAGCGTGAATGCGCAAGGCGAGGTCGAGATCGTCTTCAAGCAGTTCGGCGTCAATTTGAACTTCACGCCGGTGGTGCTAGACGACGGCAAGATCCACATCAAGCTGGCGCCGGAAGTGAGCGACCTGACCGGCTTCACCAGTGCCGGGGATCCGATCTTCACCAATCGCAAGCTGGCAACCGTCGTCGACCTGCGCGATGGCCAGAGCTTCGCGGTCGGCGGCCTGCTTTCCAGCAAGAACACCATACAGCAAAACCAGGTGCCATGGCTTGGCCAGGTGCCGATCGTCGGCGCGCTGTTCAAGAATTCCAGCACGGCGAAGGAAGAGACCGAGCTGGTGGTCATCGTGACGCCGCATCTGGTGCGGCCGGTGAAGCCCGGCGAGCAGTTGGCGACGCCTTTCGACAAGACGAGGCCGGCCAACGACCCAGAGCTCATCCTGCTCGGGCAGCTCGAGGTCAACAAGGACATGATCCGCATGTACGAGCATGGCGACGGCGTCACCGGCCCCTATGGACACATGCTGGATGTGAAATCGAAGGACAAGCTGCTCTATGTCAAAAAGTAAGCTCCTGCTCATCCTTCTCGGCACCAGCCTGCTCGCGGGCTGCGCCGCCGACTATCTGAACAATTACGACACGATGACRCTGGCTTCGGGCGACTCGCAGAGGACCAATCAGCTGCTGCAGACGGTCGATCCGTACAACCCTTCTTCGAACAACACGAAGATCGAGGGCGATGGTGCGCGGTCCGTCGGCGTCGTTCAGAAATACAAGATGCCGCCGGGCGCGGCCGCGCCGACGGCGACCGTGAGCATGGGAACTTCAGGAGCAACGAATACGCCAGCGAACTAACCAAAGGATACGGCGAGAAGGCCCGGCAACGAGGAGCCGGCGCAAGGAAGAACAAAGGGTTCGGGTCATGTTGGGGACCATACGTTCATTCTGGCGCGATCAGCGCGGCGTAGCGATGATTCTCGTTGCCATCATGCTGCCGGTGCTTATCGGCTTTTCCGTGCTGGCCGTCGACATGAGCCGGCTCAACGGCCTTCACAATGATTTGCAAAAAGGCGTCGATGCGCTCGCGCTGGCTGCTGCCGCGGAACTGGACGGCAGATCGGACAGCATTACCAGGGCCAATCGGGCCATTGACAACCTCCTCACCAATAAGACGTTGTTTTCGACATCGGGCGACCACGAACTCGTCACGTCCGATATAACCGTGACWTATTTAACGGGGATACCAGCCAGCGACGACATCGGTCTCAGTGCCGCTGGCGTCGATTCCAACAACGTGACCTGGGCCAGCACGGACCCGAAGGCTGTCTCATTCGCGGAAGTAACGATAAAGCAGTCGGCCACGACCGATGGCGCCGGCGCTTTCGCGACGATTTTTCCCGCCAGCTTTATCGGCAGCACCGACACCTTGGACATCCAGCCGCAGGCGGTGGCGGGCTTTGAACAGTCCATCTGTGAGACTGTACCGATGTTCATGTGCAACCCATTCGAATCTTCGACACCTGCGAGCAGCAAGACAATCCAGCAGGCGTTCGCGTCGGGCGATACTTACAGCCGGGAATTTCGTATCCTGAAGGTCGACAACAACCCTGGCCCGGGCAATTTCGGCCTCCTGGACAACAATTTGCAATCTCTTCGCGACGCCTTTGCGATTGGCACCGCAGGCACTTGCTACAATCGTGATGCTATCACCACCAAAACGGGTGTCACTTTAGGCCAGGTCGATTCAGGTCTTAACGTTCGCTTCGACCTCTACAGCGGCTCTCTCAACARGCAGCAAAAGGATTGGAACTACAGGCCGGCAACTAACGTTCGCAAAGGACAGAAAAGCAACACCTGCAACAAGTACGATCCGGTTACTGACGGAACAGCATTGCCCCTTCCACCCGGGAGCAACTACGCCAACGGAAAATCTGATCCCATTTCCTCACAGACGTTCTGGAGCGCATACTGGAACGCTAATCATAAGAAGTCATATCCGAATGTCGTGCCAACCAGTGATCCGCTGGGGCGCAAGACTATCCCGGCATCGCGTTATGATATTTACAAGTACGAGATTGCCAACAATCTGGTGGGTGATAAATCCCAGGGCCCAACAAATGAGAAGGGGACACCGTTCTGTTTCGGCGGGGACACGCCAACGGTGGATCCCGATCGGAGGCTGCTTAATATTGCCATCGTCGACTGCCTGGCCAACGCCAGCCAGATAAACGGGCACACCCAGTTGAAGCCGGATGGATACGCGAGCGTTTTTCTGAACACCCCGATCTCCAAAGTGAACCCGAACGACGACCCCGACGGCACCGGTGCCGAAATGCCAATCAGCCTTGAAATTGTCGACGTGGACGGCCCACTAGGAAACGGCACACTGGACAAAGCCCTCCGCAACGAGGCGCAGCTTTACCGGTGATCCGATGATCAACCAAATCACCAAGAAATTCCGAAGCGACGAAAAGGGCACGGCCCTGGTCGAGGTGGBGCTCGTCCTGCCTTTGGTGCTGCTGTTATCCGCGGGTGTCTTCGAAGTATCCAACATCCTGAACACGCGCCTGCTGCTCGAAGCCGGAGTTGAGGATGCGGCCCGCTACATGGCGCGCTGCAGCGACACCTGGGACAATTGCAAGGTTTTGGCACAGAAGCTTGCAGCGAACGGCGCGATCGATGGTACGACCGCTCGCGTAACCGGATGGGTCGCGACGGATGTTCACATCGATAAGGCCTCCACGTTGGCGGTAGACACCACCACGAACACTCAGCTCTATCTAAGCAACAAGAGCACGGTCGACGTTGTAACAGCCAGCACCGATTATTCGTACATTGATCTGGGATTATGGCCGTACCTTGGGTTCGGTGCCCTAACCCTGTCGGTATCCCATCAGGAGCGCGTCTTCGGATGGTAAAAGCGCGCAAGGGGTTCTGGAGCAATCAGGCGGGAGCGACAATGGTCGAAATGRCCATTGCCATGCCGCTGCTGCTGACCCTTCTGCTCGGCTTCATCGATTTCGGCTATGCTTTCTACCAATGGAACGGCGGGAGCAAGGCAGTCCAGGTGGGCGCCAGGCTGGCGCAGGTTTCGACGCCGATTGCGAGCGGGCTTTCCCTCGAGACTCTGACGCAGAGCGATCTGACCAAAGTCGGCGTCGCCGTGCCGGCCAACACATACAATTACATCTGCACCGCAAATGCCGCTGGAACCGTGTCCTGCACCTGTGGAGCGGGTGCCACCTGCCAGAATCTCACCGCGAGCCAGACGGCCTTCAACTTTATATACAGCGGCAGCAGCACGCGCCCCGGAATGCAGAAGTTCCTACCAACCCTCGCGAAATCCGAAGTCAGAATTCAATACCAAGCTTCTGGGCTTGGTTATTGGACTCGCCCAGGCGGCGCCGTGCCGACGATCACCGTAAGCATCGTGAACCATCCTTTCCAGTTCTTTTTTGTGGATGCGCTTCTGAGGTGGTCCGGCGATACAATCACCATGCCCTCCATGCTGAGCACGGTCACGGGCGAAGACTTGAAAAGCACGTGGGCACCATGAACGCCATCGACACCAGAGTTCTGCCGACCAAGCGAAAGCAAGTGGCGCTGTTTTCCGGCGATGCGAATTTCAAGCGCGACGTCACCACGCGGCTCGACGCGCTGGCGATCTATGACGTCAAGGTCTCGGACGCGGCGGAGTTCCTGAAGGGGCCGCCCGCCGACAGCCGGCCGGGCATCATCATCCTCGATCTCGGCAATGGCGAGCTGCTCGCCAATCCGGGAATCGTCGAGGCGCGCGCGGCCTGGGCCTCGGTGCCGCTGATCGCGATCTCCGACGAGCTCACCTCCGAGCAGACGCGCGTGCTGGTGCRCATGAACGCGTCCGACTGGCTGCACAAGCCGCTCGACGCCAAGGAGCTGCTCAACGCCGTCACCTTCCACGACACCGGCAACCAGGGCACCAAGAGCCGCATCATCACCTTCATCGCCGCGAGCGGGGGCGCCGGCGCCACCACGCTGGCGATCTCGGCGGCCGAGCACCTCGCCTCGAAATCGGCCGAGCGGGCGGCCGCGACCTGCCTCGTCGACCTCGACTTCCAGAGCGCCAATTGCGGCGCCTATCTCAACCAGTTCAACCAGTTCGACCTCTCCGGCATCATCGGCCAGCCGGACCGGCTCGATGTCGAGCTCATGGACGTCATCAAACTGTCGCGGCCGTCGGGCCTCACGCTCTATTCCTTCGAGCGGCCGCAACTGCCGTTCGAGCCGCAGGGTTCCGACTTCGTCTTCCGGCTGCTCGACCTCGTCGCCTACCGCTTCGACGACATCGTCATCGACCTGCCCAACATCGAGACGCCGTGGCACGATTCGGTGCTCAGGACGAGCGACGAGATCTTCATCGTCTTCGAGCTCAACGTCGCCTCGCTGAGGCAAGGCAAGCGGCTCTACAAGAAGATCCGCGAATTGCGCGGCAACAAGGTCAGCATCACGCTGGTCGCCAACAAGCACAAGCGCAAATGGTTCGGCAACCACTTCTCGCGCAGCGAGCTGGAGAAGATCTTCAAGGCGCCGCACATCAAGTCGCTGGCGCTGGACAACGCGCTTCTTGCCGACGCGCTGAACCGCGCCATCCTGCCTTCCGAGGTGGACGGGCGCGCGCGCTTCAACAAGGACCTGAAACGCATGTTCAAGGAGCGGCTGGACAATGCCCAGCGCTAGGCGCTTCGCCGCGATGCATCTCGCCGGCGCCTGGCTCGCCGGGTTGACGCTGGTGTCTGCCTGCGATTTGGCGATGGCCGGGTCGAGCCTGCCCCCCCTGCCCGCGATGGGCCCAAGCCTGCGCAAGGCGGTCGCCTTCCAAACCAACGAGCAACCCGGCACCATCGTCATCCGCAAAAACGAGAAGGCGCTCTATCTGGTGACGGGCCAGGGCAAGGCGCTGCGCTACCAGATCAGCGTCGGCCGCGACGRCTTCGGCTGGACCGGAACGGTCAAAATCGCCTCGAAGACCGAATGGCCTGAATGGCGTCCGCCCAAGGAGATGCGCGCGCGCCAGCCGGAACTGYCGGCGATGGTGCCGGCCGGTCCTTACAATCCGCTCGGCGCCAGGGCGCTTTATCTTTCGCGCGACGGGCGCGACACGCTCTATCGCATCCATGGCACCAACGATCCCAAGGGCGTCGGTTTCGACGGCACGTCCGGATGCTTCCGGCTGACGAACACCGATGTTATCGATCTCTTCAAGCGCGTCGCGGTGGGCGCAAAGGTGGTGGTTGAATGACGATGATCAGCGAGCCGGACGTTCCGGCAATCGAACTCGGTCACCGGGAAGCCGTTCCGGGAAAGCCCAGCCGAGCCAGGATGATCGGCGTCATCGCGGTGGGTGCCGCGCTTGTCACCGCCRTCAACGTGACGGCCGCGGTCTATCTCTATCGCGGTGTCAACGACCTCAAGACGATGGAGGCGCGGCTGGAACAGCTCGGCCAGTTCGAGCAACGCATCGGCGCCCGCATCGACACCGTCAACAATGGTTTCCAGAGCCGGTTCGAGACGCTGGACCGCCAGCTGCAGGCGAATTTCGGCCAGATCAACGGCAATATCGCCAAGCTGGAGCAAGGCCAGCCCGTCRCCGCCGGCGAACCGGCGCCCGGCGCGACGGAGCCGGCCATGCTCGACACCGCCAC
The DNA here is from genome assembly GCF_001854815.1 of Mesorhizobium sp. LCM 4576. Lineage (NCBI taxonomy): Bacteria > Pseudomonadati > Pseudomonadota > Alphaproteobacteria > Hyphomicrobiales > Phyllobacteriaceae > Mesorhizobium > Mesorhizobium sp. LCM 4576. The sequence goes on along the minus strand of NZ_MDDT01000013.1, from coordinate 74,945 downwards.
CGTGGCGGATGCGTCCGCAGCCGATGAAAGCGGCGCCGATCCCGCCGCCGCGCAACCTTCGTTCAAGCGCAAGGTCGCGCCTCCCGGCCCCAATCCGTCCTACCAGCGCATTCAGCAGCCCGACGGCAAGGTCTATTACAAGAAGATCAACTGATCGCGCCGGCCGCCGCCTGAAGCGCGTCGCGATCTTTCAGATTCGCTCCACGCGCTTTAGGTTTTTGATCTTACGCATGTCTTCATCCCGAAGCCGGTTCCCACTTTCGGGAAACATGCTTTAGGCCGGACGGTTACAGGTCGCGCTGCAGCGAAAGCATACGGACCGAGCGGGCTTCGGCGCGCTGTCTCGCCTCGCGCAGGAACGCCACGTGRCAATAGGCGCAGGCGGCGAGGCCGAGGCACAGCACCAGGCAGTTCTTCAAGCTGAAGTCGAGCATGAGCGAGAAGTGCAAGCCGTTCGGTATGGTGAAGGCGGCAATGGTGCTCGCCGTTTCCGCACTGCTGCTCAGCGCCATCATCTTGCCGGCAAAGATCAGCGCGGCGTGATTGGCCAGGAAGAAGCCAGCGGACCTTTTTGCCTGGCAAATCATCCAGCAGGCGCCTGCCGCGAAGACGACAATGGCCGCATCGAGCGCCATCGATCCACCGAAATAGACATGCGCCTGCTGCCAGAACATGGTCGAGAACGGGCGCAGTTCGAGCCAGGCATGCCACACGGCGGGGCTCGCCGGATAGAAGCCGAGAAGCAGCGCCGCCATCCGCTCCGCCGCCAGCAGAAGCAGCATCAGGGCAGGAAAGGCAAAAAGCAATATCGGCTTGCGCATCATGTCATCCCCTCGACATCCGATGGCCGATTCTAGGCCTCATTGGTTGCGCGACACTTAACGCAACGCCTTGCTTTTCAAGGAATGTCGCTCGTGTCTAATGTATGATCCGGTTCAACGGTCGGGGGTGGCGCCGTGTCGGCGGGAGCTAACGGGTTGGGMTCGGACAGCATCATCGACAGCCGGTCCGATGCCGCGGAGTGCCGCGTGAGCCAGGCGAACCCGCCCGGCCGCCCGCTGCTGGCGTTCGCGCTCGGCAGCCTCGGGCTGCTCGCAGGCATGGTGCTGATCGCCGAGGGCGGGCGCCGGCTGCCGCCCGACCCGCCTTCGATCGCGCCGGCCCAGGGCGCCGGCGACCCGGAGCCGGCCTCGCCTACCCCGATGCATGACAGGCGACCAGGCCAGCCGGCGCGCAAGATCGCCGAGGGCCTCATCGCGCCGCCGCCGCTCGACCCATCCGGGATCGAGCGCATCGAGCCGCGCCCTCCGCTCGGCGAACTCGGGCTTGCAACGGCGCCGAAGACGCCGATGCCGCAGGATTGGCGTGAGACGCTGCTCTTCCGCCCGGTCGCGACCTCCGCGGCGGTCTTCGAAGCCATGGGACGCACGGTCGCCATCAGCGGCACGGTCGACATAGACCCCGACAGGACCTGCACGTTCGACAACACCGCCTGGCCCTGCGGCCAGCGGGCGCGGGCCGCCTTCAACGCCTGGCTGCGCGGCCGAGCGCTCAAATGCCTGCTGCCGCCGGATGCCGACCGTTTCGCCATCGCCGCGCCCTGCGCCCTCGGCAAGCAGGATGTCGGCGCCTGGCTGGTTTCCAACGGCTGGGCGATGGCCGCTCCCGCCGGCATTTACGGCAAGGCGGAAGCGGTGGCGAGAAACGCCCGGATGGGCATTTTCGGCCCACCGCAATAGCGCAGCCGCGGGAAAGTCGGCGGGGCTGTTCCGTCTCGAACCTGCGTGAAAGCAGAATGGTCTGGACAGTTCAGCACATCTAAAAACTGGACCGGTCCAACGGCAGCCTGTGTGCCGGATCCAGCGCTTGCCTTGGAGAAGATGCCGACTTGCATCAAATTGTACGCTTCCCTGACACCGAAATCGTAACGGACCTCCTGTAAGCCGATGCGTCGAACAGGAGATTGGCCCTTGACCACGAAAACACCGACCGCGCCGGCTCAAACGTGGAAGCAGCTCGTCTTGCTGGCCGTRCTTGGCACCGCCGCCTGCGTCGGCCTTTCGCTCGCGCTGAACTACCTGCTGCWTTTCAGCGACAGCCTGACGCCATTCGGCCGCGGGGCCGTTACGGCAATCGTCGTGCCGATCGTCATCGGTCTGCCGCTGTTTGCCCTCATCGGCTGGCAGCAGAGCGAGATCCGCCGCTACCGGCAGGAACTCACCAGATCCGGCACCTATGACCAGTTGACCGGCTGCCTGAACGGCAAGGTGTTCACCTCGATGGTCGACAGGAGGGCRCAGAGACCGGCCGGTCCGCGCTCGGGCGCCTTTCTGGTCATCCATCCGGAACATCTGGCATCGATCAACCTGCGTTTCGGCCTCGAATGGGGCGACGAAGCCTTGCGGCTGATCGCATCGGCCATCCGATCGGCAGTGCGCAAGGACGATCTGATCGGACGGCTCGGAACCTCGATGTTCGGCGTCTTCCTGCCGGGCGCGAGCGAAGGGGACGCCAAGGACATCGGCGAGCGCATTCGCGGCACGGTCGGCGAGATCTATTTCGCGCCGAAAGGCGACAAGGACGTGCTTGCGATCAAAGTCGGCGGCGTAATCTTCGAGCGTGAGCTGGATTTCGAGGACATGTTCCGTTTCGCGGAGGAAGGCATGGCCGAAGCCCTGGATGAATCCGGTCTTCGGCTGTCGCATGTCACCAACTGAGCCGGCGAACGGGACCCAATGACCTGCGCGAGCGACAACGCCGCGGCGCATCGTTCTTCAAAAGCAGGCCTGGCCGTTTATGCCTCAGATACCGCCCATGCAGAGATACTTCATCTCGAGGTAGTCCTCGAGGCCGTGCCGGGACCCCTCCCGCCCGATGCCTGACTGCTTGACCCCGCCGAAAGGCGCGGCCTCCGAGGACATGCGTCCGGTGTTGATACCCACCATGCCATATTCCAGGGCCTCCGCCACACGCCAGACCCGCTTCAGGTTGGAGGCATAAAAATAGGCAGCGAGCCCGTAGATCGTGTCGTTGGCCTCACGCACGACCTGATCCGCATCCTCGAAGCGGATGACGGGGGCCAATGGCCCGAATGTCTCCTCCTGCGCCACCGCCATGGCGCTGGAGATATCGGTAAGGACCGTCGGTTGGAAAAAAGTGCCGCCCGCGCCAATCCTACCTCCGCCGCAGCGGATCGCGCCGCCTTTTCCCACGGCATCGGCGATGTGGGATTCGATCTTGGCCAAGGCGTGGCCGTCGATCAGCGGGCCGATGGCGACGCCCGGATCGAAACCGTCACCGACCCGAAGCTGGCGAACCCGTTCGACGAATTTATCGACGAACTCGTCATGAACGCCCGACTGCACGTAGAGACGGTTGGCGGAAACGCAAGTCTGACCGGCATTGCGGAACTTCGCCTGGATCGCCCCGTCCACGGCAGCGTCGATGTCGGCGTCGTCGAAGACGATGAAAGGCGCATTGCCGCCCAGCTCTAGGCTGACCTTCTTGATCTGGTCCGAGCACTGGCGCATGAGCAGGCGCCCGACTTCGGTCGATCCGGTAAAACTGATCTTGCGCACCTTGGGATTGTGGCAGAGCTCACGTCCCACGGCGGCGCCCTCGGAGGCRTAGACAAGGTTCACCACACCGTCAGGAAAACCGGCCTCGGYGGCGAGCGCGAACATGGCGCCTGCGACCAGCGGCGTCTGCTCGGCAGGCTTCAGCACGATCGCGCAGCCCGCCGCCAGCGCCGGCGAGATCTTGCGCGCCACCATCGATGCGGGAAAATTCCACGGCGTGATCGTGCCGACGACGCCGATGGGCTGCTTGATCACCAGCATGCGACGGTCCGTCGAGGGTGCAGAAATCGTCTCGCCATAGATACGATTGGCCTCTTCGGCGTACCATTGCAGATAAGYGGCCGCATGCGAGACTTCCGATCTGGCTTCGGCAAGCGGCTTGCCCATCTCGGCGGTGAGAATTGCGGYAAGGTCGTCGGTATGGGTGACGATCAGCTGGTGCCACTGCCACRGCATTTCGCTGCGCTCCCGAGCGGTCAGCGCCRCCCATTCGGCCTGGGCGGCATAGGCCTTGTCGATCGCCGCGCGCGTCTCCTGGACGCCCATGTCGGGAAGTTCCGCCAACAGCTCGCCGGTCGATGGATTGAAGACCTCAAAGGTGCGTCCGCCAGCCGGCGCGCCCAGCGCCGGCACACGGTCGATCGCGCCGAACAGGTCGGGGGATTTCAAATGGCGGGTCATCGGCAGGCGCAGGGGCAATACCGCTTTCCTTCTCGTCAGGCTGGCCTATCGGAAACACCACCATGTATTGCGCAGGCGTCGGTTTCATAGGGCCTGGGAAGGATGGCGGTAGACCCACCCTGCGTCCTCAAAGTGCATCGGGTGGGGCGCGGCTGAGATCGCGTTGGGAAAGCTGGTGCTGCGAGAGAGGATTGAACTCTCGACCTCTCCCTTACCAAGGGAGTGCTCTACCACTGAGCTACCGCAGCCTGCGATGGCGGCGCTTCTGCCATATCGAACCGGTAAGCGCAAGGCCAAGAAAAACCCAAAGCGTCGCACGCTATTCTTGCCAGCAATTATGCGGCTCGAAGCGGCATGCGCGGCTGATCCACAGCCCGAAAGCGCGTCGAGATCTTTCAGATTCGCTCCATGCGCTTTAGGTTTTTGATTTTACGCATGTCTTTATCCCGAAACCGGTTCCCACTTTCGGGAGACATGCTTCAAACCCGCCCGGCCGGCTCTTTCATGACATCGCCAGGCCAAAATGCTACCCATTGCGGAATCGCAGCCGGCTGATCACCGGTCGGGGATTGGACGATGGGCGAGAAGACAAATCCACCGAAAAAGGACGAAGCCGCGCGCAAGGAACGGCTGGCCGAGGCGCTGCGCGCCAATCTGCAGAAGCGCAAGGCGCAGACGCGGTCGCGGCGCGCGGGCGATGCCGATCAGCGGTCGGAAGGCTTGCCGGCTGCTGGAAAAATGCACAAGGACTGACCAAATCAGCCATACTGCCCGGCCATAGTCGGTCCGGTTTTAGGAAAATCCTATTTCTTGAACCAAGCCGGCCAATGGTCTAAGCCGGGCATACTCAACCGATTGAAGCGGCCTGTTCGGGCCGAGGGGACATTTTCTTATGGATCGCATCAGAATTGTCGGCGGCAACGAGCTGGCCGGTACCATTCCGATCTCGGGCGCCAAGAACGCGGCATTGCCGCTGATGATCGCCTCGCTGCTCACCGACGACACGCTGACGCTCGAAAACGTGYCGCATCTGGCCGATGTCGAGCAGTTGATCCGCATCCTCGGCAATCACGGCGTCGATTATTCCGTCAACGGACGGCGCGAGAGCCAACAGAAAGGCTATTCGCGCACGATCAATTTTTCGGCCCGCAACATCGTCGACACCACCGCGCCTTACGAGCTGGTGTCGAAGATGCGCGCCTCTTTCTGGGTGATCGGCCCGCTGCTTGCCCGCATGGGCGAGGCCAAGGTGTCGCTGCCCGGCGGCTGCGCCATCGGCACGCGCCCGGTCGATCTGTTCCTCGAAGGTCTGCAGGCACTGGACGCCGAGCTCGACGTCGACAACGGCTATGTCGTGGCCAAGACCCGGAACGGCCGCCTCCACGGCAATCGCTACGTGTTTCCGAAAGTGTCGGTCGGCGCCACCCACGTGCTGATGATGGCGGCCTCGCTCGCCAAGGGCGAGACGGTGCTGGAAAATGCCGCGCGCGAGCCGGAAATCGTCAATCTCGCCGAGTGCCTGATCGCCATGGGCGCCAAGATCCACGGCGCCGGCACCTCGACCATCACCATCCAGGGCGTCGAGGCGCTTTCTGGCGCTCGCGTGCGCGTCATTCCGGACCGCATCGAGACCGGCACCTATGCCATGGCGGTGGCGATGACAGGCGGCGACGTGATGCTGGAAGGCGCGCGGCCCGACCTGTTGCAGACGGCGCTCGACGTTCTCGTCGAGACCGGCGCCGAGATCACGCCGACCAATGAGGGCATCCGCGTCAAGCGCAACGGCRCCGGCATTGCGCCGGTCGACGTGACCACCGCCCCCTTTCCCGCCTTCCCCACCGACCTGCAAGCGCAGTTCATGGGCCTGATGACGATGGCCAAGGGCAAATCGCGCATCACCGAGACGATCTTCGAGAACCGCTTCATGCACGTTCAGGAACTCGCCCGACTCGGCGCCCACATCACGCTTTCCGGCCAGACGGCGATCGTCGACGGCGTCGCCAAGCTCAAGGGCGCTCCCGTGATGGCGACCGACCTGCGCGCCTCGGTGTCGCTTGTCATCGCCGGCCTTGCGGCCGAGGGCGAGACCACGGTCAACCGCGTCTACCATCTCGACCGCGGCTTCGAGCGGCTGGAGGAGAAGCTCTCCGGCTGCGGCGCGGTGATCGAGCGCATTTCGGGCTGAGTGACCGCAAGGCAAGCCTTGCGAATAAGAGYGGTCTTCCCCTGCTGGAGCCCAGGCTCAGGTCGGCRCAGCCCCCTCATCCACCCTTCGGGCACCTTCCCCCGGTAAACGGAGAGAAGGCCGTGACCGCAGACTTGGCCCCTTCCTGCACCATTTGCAATTGGCGAAATCGCTCCTTCTCCCCGTCACTATACGGGGAGAAGTGCCCGGCAGGGCGATGAGGGGCAGCGCGGACCTGACGTGATTGCCTTCTGCTGTGTCCGTGCCGAGGTTGCACGGACCGGAAAGACCGCATAACAGAGGCTGAAACCAACCTTCAGGTGCGCATTCCGCATGGCAGCTCTCAAGCTCATCGCGCTCGACGAACAGGATCTGAGCATCGTCTCGGCGCATGTCCAGGACGCCGTGATGAAGGTCTCCGACCTCGAATATCTGCCGGCGGCCAAGCGCTTCGTGCTGACCATGAACCGTTTCGTCTGGGAGGCGAAATCCGGTCTGTTCCGTCAGCACAATGAACGGCGGCAGAGCGTTCTGCATTTCGACCGCGTGCTCGGCGCCAAGACCAGCGGCATCCCTCGCGACAAGCCGGCCGAGGTGCTGTCGCTGCTGGCGGTCAGCTTCATCGCCATCAGCAAGCCGGCCGGCATCGTCGAATTGGTGTTTTCGGGCGGCGGCACCATCATGCTCGACGTCGAATGCGTCGAGGCGCGGCTTGCCGATGTCGGCGGCTCCTGGGAAGCCTCCTCGCGCCCCGTGCACAGAGGCTAAACGCAATGGCCATCACACTCCGTCAGCAGGACGCCGATTTCGAGCAGCGCTTTTCGGCCTTCCTCACCACCAAGCGCGAGGTTTCGGCCGATGTCGAGGCCGTGGTGCGCGATATCGTCGCCCGCGTGCGCGCCGAAGGCGACAAGGCGCTGATCGACTACACGCTGAAGTTCGACAAGGCCGATGTCGGCGCGCTCGGCATCGCCGTGTCGAAGAACGACATCGCCAAGGCCTATGAAACGGCCGATCCGGCGACCGTCGAGGCGCTCAAATTCGCGCGCGACCGTATCCGTTCGCATCATGAGCGGCAGAAGCCGAAGGACGACCGCTACACGGATGCCGCCGGCGTCGAGCTCGGCTCGCGCTGGACGGCGATCGAAGCCGTCGGCCTTTACGTGCCGGGCGGCACGGCGAGCTATCCGAGCTCGGTGCTGATGAACGCCGTGCCGGCCAGGGTCGCCGGCGTCGAGCGCATCGTCATCGTCGTGCCGGCCTCGGGCGGCGTCATCAATCCGCTGGTGCTGGTGGCCGCCGACCTTGCCGGCGTTTCGGAAATCTACCGCGTCGGCGGCGCGCAGGCCGTTGCGGCGCTTGCCTATGGCACCGAGACAATCAGGCCGGTCGCCAAGATCGTCGGGCCGGGCAATGCCTATGTCGCGGCGGCCAAGCGCCAGGTGTTCGGCACGGTCGGCATCGACATGATCGCCGGCCCGTCGGAAGTGCTGGTGGTGGCCGATGCCGACAACGATCCGGACTGGATCGCCGCCGACCTTTTGGCGCAGGCCGAGCATGACGTCTCGGCGCAGTCGATCCTGATCACCGACGATGCAGACTTCGGCAGGGCCGTCGAGCAGGCGGTCGAACGCCAGCTCAAGGTTCTGCCGCGCGGCGAGACGGCGRCCGCCAGTTGGCGCGATTTCGGCGCGGTCATCCTGGTGCCGACGATCGAGGCCTCGCTGCCGCTGGTCGACAGGATCGCGGCCGAGCATGTCGAGCTTGCCTTCGACGATGCCGAGGCATTCCTTGACAGGATGCGCAACGCGGGCGCCGTGTTCATCGGCCGACACACGCCCGAAGTCATCGGCGACTRTGTCGGCGGCTCCAACCACGTTCTGCCGACGGCACGCTCGGCGCGCTTTTCCTCCGGGCTATCGGTGCTCGATTTCGTCAAGCGCAGCTCGATCCTGAAGCTCGGGCCGGAGCAGCTCAAGGCGCTGGCGCCCGCCGCGATCGCGCTCGCCAAGGCCGAAGGGCTCGACGCGCATGCCCGCTCCGTCGCGATCAGGTTGAACATGTAGCGATGTCCGGCCACAACCAAACCCGCGACAGGCTGATCGACGTCGAGCTCGACGAATCGATCGGACGTTCGACGCCCGACGTCGAGCACGAGCGGGCCGTGGCGATCTTCGACCTCATCGAGGAGAACAGTTTCCGGCCGGTCAACGACGACGGCGCGGGCCCTTACAGGCTCAAGCTTTCGCTGGCCGAGTCCCGCCTGGTCTTCGCCGTCAGCCGCGAGAACGGCGCCGAGGTGGTCACCCACATCCTGTCGCTGACGCCGCTGAGGCGCATCGTCAAGGACTATTACCTGATCTGCGAAAGCTATTACGAGGCCATCCGCTCCTCGACGCCGAGCCATATCGAGGCGATCGACATGGGCAGGCGCGGCCTGCACAATGAGGGCTCGCAAACCCTGATGGACCGGCTCGCCGGCAAGATCGAGATCGACTTCGACACGGCGCGACGGCTGTTCACGCTGGTCTGCGTGCTGCACTGGCGGGGCTAGATCAGGATGACGTTTCGTTGAATCGCCATCCTGATCTAACTCTTTGTTGGAGCATGATCTTTTCCGAAAACCGGTTCCCACTTTTCGGGATCATGCTCTAGTGGCCGCCCTGCCCCATTCGATCCTGTTTTTGTGCGGCATGAATGCCGTGCGCTCGCCGATCGCCGAACAATTGGCGCGCCGCATGCTGCCCGCCACCACCTTCGTCGCCTCGGCCGGCGTGCGCGCCGGCGAGCGCGACCCGTTCGTCGATGCGGTGCTCGCCGAAGAAGGCCTTTCGCTTGGCGAGCGCCAACCCAGGACGCTGGAGGATATGGAGGACGATTATTTCGACCTGATCGTGACGCTGGCGCCGGAGGCGCACCATGCGGCGCTCGAGCTCACCCGCTCGCTCGCCGTCGAGGTCGAATACTGGCCGATGCCCGACCCGACCGACACAGGCGGGACGCGCGAGCACATCATGGCCGCCTACCGCGATGTGCGCGAGCGGCTGAAAGCGCGCATAAGCCGGCGTTTCTTGCTTCCTGAAGCAAAAAACCCGGCCGATTAAGCATGTTCACAAGCGGGCGATTATCATATAGGTTCCGCCGCAAATTCCGGCTGGAGTCGGATGATTTCGGGTCTGTTCGACCCGAAATCATCCGACTCCAGATCAAGAGTAGAGCATGATGTCGTCCGAAAACCGCTTCGGCATCATGCTCTAGGCGCCGGAGCGCAATCCAAGCAAAGGTATCGAATGCCGAAGGAAGAAGTCCTCGAATTTCCGGGCGTGGTYACGGAACTGTTGCCCAATGCGATGTTCAGGGTGAAGCTCGAAAACGAGCACGAGATCATCGCCCATACGGCCGGCCGCATGCGCAAGAACCGCATCCGCGTGCTGACCGGCGACAAGGTCCTGGTCGAGATGACGCCTTACGACCTGACCAAGGGCCGCATCACCTACCGTTTCAAATAGCAAATCGGCGTCAAGCGCGATGAGCACCCTGCAGAAGCTCGTGCTTGCCTCRGGTTCGCCGCGCCGCATCGAACTCTTGCAGCAGGCCGGCATCGAGCCGGACCGTATTCTGCCCGCCGATGTCGATGAGACGCCGCTGCGCGCCGAGCATCCGCGCTCGCTGGCCAAGCGTCTTTGCAAGGACAAGGCCGAGAAGGCGCTGGCCTCGCTGAAAAGCGAGGAAGACTATGCGCCCGCCTTCATCCTCGCCGCCGACACGGTGGTGGCGGTGGGGCGGCGCATCCTGCCCAAGGCCGAGACGATCGACGACGCCATCAACTGCCTCGGCCTGCTTTCCGGCCGCTCGCACCGGGTCTATTCCGGCATCTGCCTGATCACGCCCGGCGGCAAGCTGCGCCAGCGGCTGGTGGAGACCAGGGTTCGCTTCAAGCGGCTGCCGCGCGAGGAGWTCGACGCCTATGTCGCCTYGGGCGAATGGYGCGGCAAGGCCGGCGGCTATGCGGTACAGGGCCTGGCCGGCTCCTTCGTCGTCAAGCTGGTCGGCTCCTATACCAATGTGGTCGGCCTGCCGCTCTACGAGAGCGTGGCGCTGCTTTCCGGCGAAGGCTTCAAGGCGCACAAGAACTGGCACGTCGCGCGGCCATGAGCATCGTCCACACATGAGTTCGGGCGACAAGGTCACGCCGCTGAGGCCGAAGCGGCCCTGCCCCGAATGCGGCAAACCGTCGGCGCGCGAGCATTATCCGTTCTRCTCGGCGCGCTGCAAGGACATCGACCTCAATCGCTGGCTGAAAGGCGCCTATGTCATCCCCGGCCGTGACGGGGAAGAGGAAGAGGACGACGCGCCCAAGCCAAGTCCCTCGCCCAAGGACGAGGATTGAGCGGCGGCTGCCGCTCAATCCAGTGATTTTTCTTTCCCGACAAAGCCGACGCCTAAGCTAAGTGCTTGTTTTCACGCAACTCAGGAGCAGGAAAGAGCCTGCGCATTTTTCCGGGAATTGCACTTGTTTTTTCAGCAATTCCGGGGCGGAAAACCGCTGCACACTTTTCCTGGAATTGCGCTTGTTTTTGCGCAATTCCCGGGCGGAAAACCGCTGCGCACTTTTCCTGGAATTGCTCTGGACAGCCAAGATACCCGTGCTATAACCCACGCGCTTTCAAGGGGCGCCGCCTGGTGCCTTCGTGAAACCCGGCAGGCGATCCCGTTAGCCGGCACAGGCCCAGATAGCTCAGTTGGTAGAGCAGCGGACTGAAAATCCGCGTGTCGGTGGTTCGAATCCGCCTCTGGGCACCATTCCCTCTTCTCCCCAGGCTCCCTTTCGCCGAACCATCTACGCTTAAGTCTCCGCAAACGGCTGATTTTGCGCGTCTTTTCGGCACGAAAGGTTCGCTTGGGCGAATTTCATCGCGGTTGGGCAAACTTCGTCCAACGGGGCGAGGTGTTGGTATTTTTGTTGGTATCGGAGAACCTGTTGGTATCGAAGCACCAATAGGAGGTCCTACAAATTGGCTCTCTCCGACATGAAATGCCGAAACATCCGGCCTGCGTCCAAGCTCCAGAAAATATCCGACGGCGGCGGGCTCCAGCTATGGGTCCAGCCGTCGGGAACAAGGCTATGGCGCCTCGCCTATCGGTTCGGTGGGAAGCAGAAGCTGCTGTCTCTGGGCAGCTATCCTGTCATTTCTCTCGCTGATGCCCGCCAAGCGCGCGATGAAGCCAAACGTCTCCTCAAGGCTGGTGCCGACCCGGCCCAGCAGCGCAAATTCCAGAAGGCTAATTCGCCAAATGACACCTTTCGCTCAATCGCAGACGAATATGTTGAGAAGCTGAAGAAGGAAGGACGTGCCGATCGGACGATCAGCAAGGTCAAATGGCTGCTCGACTTTGCCTATCCGACAATCGGCGCCAAGTGCATTCGGGAKATCGATACGGCAAGMATCCTTACTGCTCTCCGTCGCGTGGAGGTTCGYGGTCGATACGAGTCGGCCAGGCGCCTACGCTCAACAATTGGCACTGTGTTTCGATTCGCAATCGCGACAGCACGCGCCGAGGCAGATCCGACGATCGCTCTCAGGGGCGCGCTCATCAGCCCGACGGTCACRCCTCGTGCCGCGATTACTGATCCTAAGGYCTTGGGCGGCTTGCTGAGGGYGATCGATGCATTTGATGGACAGYCTACAACCCGTGCCGCCCTGAAGCTGATCGCACTGCTGTTTCCCCGCCCCGGCGAGCTTCGCGCGGCAGAATGGAAAGAGTTCGATTTCGAAAGCTCGGTGTGGATCATTCCTGAAGCACGCATGAAAATGCGACGGCCGCACCGCGTACCCCTTTCAAGGCAGGCCTTGAGCGTCCTGGCCTCACTCAGAGAAATTTCTGGTGGCGGATCGCTGCTGGTTCCTAGCGTTCGATCGGCTTCGCGTCCGATTTCCGACAACACGGTTAACGCCGCCCTGCGCCGTATGGGCTACGGCAAGGAGGAAGCTACGGCGCACGGTTTTCGAGCAACGGCATCAACTCTGCTAAACGAATGCGGAAAATGGCATCCGGACGCCATCGAACGGCAGCTGGCCCACATTGAGAACAACAACGTTCGTCGTGCCTACGCCCGGGCAGAGCACTGGGAAGAGCGCGTCAAGATGATGCAATGGTGGGCCGATTACCTGGATGAACTCGAGAGCAAAAACGCGCGGGTAATCTCAATCGTGGGGCGCGGCAAGCCTGTTGTCCATGCACGACCGGGGGAGTCCACTTGGGACCCAACAGCGACAGCTCACCAAACATCGAGGCGAATCTCCAAGCTCCGAAAATCACATTAACGGTCGAAGACGCCGAAGCTGGCGCGAGATGGTGGGCCCGGTATATCCTTGGTGTGATCTCGTATGGTCTGGCGGACCTCTAGTTGCAAGAATTCGGATTGAGGCTCCGCCCCYGCGCGAGACCACGTCGACCTGAAAAGGATAGGATGCAAGTAGGTTGGTTGCGGGGACCCRCAAACCCCTTTTGTCATAACATCGGCAAGGCTTTGATTTTGTTCAGGATTGGCGAATTCGAGGATGCCGAACAACTCGCCGCRCAGCTCGGCATGCACCTCACCGCGYCTGTCCCCGGGCGTAAGCACGATCTCACCGATCAACGACCGCAACGCCCATTATCGCTGGCCTGGATGGCTCTTACGAATGCACAATGCTCAGCTCGCACGGTCCATGTCACRCAAAGGATGCTCACCGGATAACGCAGCCTGCGAGGGCTTCTTCKGACGGCTGAAAAATGAGATGTACTACCATCGCGACTGGATCAACACGACGCTCGAAGACTTCATGCAGCAGGTGGATTCCTACATCCGGTGGTACAATCAGCATCGCATCAAGATCTCACTCGGTGGCCTGAGCCCCTCCGAATACCRCCGGAACCTGGGAAYTGCAGCATAACCAGTCCAAGAATTCGTCCGAGTCACTTTTGGAAGCCGTTTGACAGCCTCCGGTCTACTCTGYAACCTCGTGACTGATTTTTGGCTAGATAGGAGCCGGATTTGAACAGCATCGCTTCCGCCGCCCTGGATGCTACCCAGCTTGCCTTCGTCAATGCCACCCAGACAGACATAAGGTTGCTCRCACCTGCCGGAAGTGGCAAGACACTTTCCCTCCTCCATCGCTGTGCTGAACTTCACCGTCGCTCGGTCGGAAGCTCGTCCTTCCTCATCGTTTCCTTCACGCGGGCCGCTCGTGACGAGTTGCGGGCCAGGCTTTCAGAGCCGGCGTTCGCGCCCTTCTCGACACGCGCCGATGTTGTGACGCTCAATGGATGGGGACATAGGCGGCTTCGCGCGATGTCGACCCAGCCACGACTCCACGTTGCCGAAATCGAGCGAGCCAATCTTGTAAGGACCGTGYTGGCTCCTGCGTGGTCATCGGTTCCTGAGCTGGACAAGGGTATGAAACACCAGCCCTTCAAGTTGCCGAAGCTGTTGGYGGATCTGCTTGATACTATGAAATCGCTGGCCTTCGACCATGAAGATGGATCGCTCGCAATGGCCGATCAACGATTGGAGTCCTTGGAGGAGCTGGGCCTGCTATCGTTGCTCGAAGATTTCATCGTCAAGTTCGAGGAWCTCGGTGTCGTCGACAACCGCCGGTGGGAGACTTTCCTAGAGATCGCGCTGCCATTCTTCAATGCCGCCTGCGTTCAGCAGTTCGCGACCGGTTCGTTCACCCTTGAAGACCAAAAATACGGTGCTTGGCTCGACCAGCGGCGACAACTGGCTGCCGGAAATCTACCCGCTCCGGGGGCAAGGATCACAGACATCCTCGTCGATGAATTTCAGGATATCAATCCTCTCGACCTGGCACTGATTATGAAGGTTGCCGACCTGAATCAGTCGGCACTCACCATTGTCGGCGACGACGATCAGGCCATCTTCGAGTGGCGTGGCGCGGCGCCCGATTTCATCCTTGAACCGGATCGGCATTTAGGGCGGCCGTTCAAGACCTATATTTTGGAGAAGAATTACCGCAGCCCGCGAAACATCGTGGAGAAATCCGCTCGTCTCATCGCGCACAACAAGCGAAGAGTCGCAAAGAGCATGCATGCCGTTTCAACCGTTGAAGCGCAAACCTTCATGTATTCAGGGCAAACTTTTTTGGATTCCGTCGAAAGCGTGCTCGACGAAATCCGGAGCTTCGTTGGAAAAAAGGCACCTGGAGCGCGGATGGCCCYGCTATCGAGGAAGCGCGCCCAGCTAATTCCCTACCAGATTCTGCTCGCGCGAGAGGACATTCCTTTTTGCGCCGCGGAAGACCTTCATCTTTTCCTATCCGACACCTTTGACCGGCTGCTGGGCGCGYTTCGGACGCGCACCATGGCGGGCCTTGGTATCGCAGTCCCGACGATTGTCGATGACGTCATGGCCCTTTGCAATTCCGTGCAGYGGTATCCGCTGCGCCGGGTTGAAGCAGATGCGATGGCTAGGCATGTGCGCTCGGTGAGACCCAAATCCTACGATGCAGCCATTGCCCAGCTCCAGACTTATTCAGGTCCGATCCGCGGGCAGACCGACGAGGGCGCCACAGCCGCCAACTTCGCAATCCGGCTTCGAAAGCTGCTCCACGCGCCGACTGTAAGAGCGGCTATCGAGGCTCTTCAGACCCTCTACGCAGGATTCAAAAAGGATCATGGACGCGGCTCTGAGGATATCTTCCTGGCCGATCCACCGTTCGCCTATCTGGCGGAATTCTCAGAAACCTACGGGGAGGACTTCCAGAGCTTCGTCGATGATTTGGAGAAGGCGAAGGATACCCTTGTCAAGCTGCCCGGAATGGACTCCGATGATTCAGCAAACGAGGAGTGGAAGAAGCCCATCCACCTGATGACAGCGCTGCGAGCCAAGGGGCGCGAGTTCGATACAGTGGTCATGCTGGATGTTGTCGACGGCATCTGGCCACTTCGGTTTGCTCAAACTGAACGAGCGCTCGAGGGCGAGAGGCGACTGTTTTACGTTGCGATGACCAGGGCGAAGAAGCGCTTGATCCTGACGAGTTCGGGTCGCATTGGCGACAAGCCCACAATTCTGTCGCCTTACCTCGCCGAGGCTGGATTACCCTGACGATCAGACCCTTCCGAGCGTTCTGCCGAAGAGGGCTTCGACATCGCCATCCTCTACAGGTGGGACAAGCATGTCGCGCGAGAGCTGGCGCTTTCGCTCCAACAATGCATCGAGTGTCTGATCGAAAGAGGTCTCGCCAAATTCCGGATGGACTGCGATTGGCACATGGACAGTGACCGGCCTTTGCTGCCCGATGCGATAACAGCGATCGTTGCACTGGTCTTCTACGGCCGGATTCCACCACCGCGACAGATGGATCACGTGGTTTGCGGCAGTGATCGTGAGACCGATGCCGGCAGCCTTGGGCGAGAGCACAAGCAAGTCGAAACGTGAGCTTGAGGACTGAAACCTTTCTACGATCTCAAGCCGCTTTTCTCCCGGAACAGTCCCGTTAATGATCGCCGGCTGGCGTGGCATTTGCAAATGAGTGGCGATCGCAGCTGCGAAAACCTTCTGGACCTCAAGGTCTTCAACAAACACCAGTGCCTTCTCGCCGATTGTGTTTAGGTGCTCCAGAACTTTGACCGCATGGACCATGCGCGCCGATTTTGCGATCCAATCCCGCACCGAGGTCATGTCGAGCGGATCGCAGCCAGAGCTCCCGGTTGGATGCAATGATATGCCCCGGAATGCATGAATCGCCCGCAACATATCGCCCTGGCTTGTGCCGCCGGTTTGTGCCCGAAAGACTGCCGCGGCATAGGCTTCCGCCTGTTCCGGCGGCATTTGCATCTGCCTTTTTGAGACCTCGCGTTTTGGCAAGCCCTCCAGAATTTCCGCCTTCATCCGCCTCAATAGCACGGGCGGGGTCTCTGGCCTCGGAGGCTGATCAAGGCTGGCTTTCAATCGCCGAAGGTCGTCCCCGCCGCCTTTCTCGTAGCTCTGGACGAAGCCCTTAAGATCCCCGAGATAGCCCGGAACCACGCGATCCATGATGCACCATAAGTCGGCAAGACGGTTCTCAATGGGCGTCCCTGTGAGGGCCAGCGCGAATTCGACATTCATAGCCTTCGCGGACTGTGTGTTGATCGAGCCAGGCGACTTGATCTTCTGCGCTTCGTCAAAGACGGCCACACTGAATGGGACGYGCGCAAAGGCCCGATGGTAGTCGGCGAGTGTCTCATAGGTCGTCAGTATCCAGTCGGCCGAGCGCAACCTGGCGACGTCAAGCGCAGTTTCGGCAGTCCAGTGCTCGAGCCTTTCCATCTTGAGGTGACGCAAGGCCGAACCGAATGCATCTATGCGCTCGCCCAACGCTTGCGGCGCCAGATGTCGGTCGGCTTCCTCGACCCAGTTACGCAAAAGCGCCGTCGGTGCCACGATTAGCACCGGCTTCTTTTGCGAGCCTGCATCGATGCCGAGCTTGCTCCGGATTTGTCTGACCCACACCAGGAAGGCTAGAGCCTGAAAGGTCTTTCCCAAACCCATGTCATCGGTGAGTAGCACGCCTGGCCAGCCTGCCTTGTAGCTGCCGACCAGCCAATCAAAGCCGTCCTTTTGATGCGGTTTTGGTCTTGTCGTGACAACCTCTGTTGGAGGAAATTCGTCGCCTGCCACGGTCTGCCTGGCATTGTGGGAGACGGCAAATTCCTTGCCTTCAAAATTTTGTTGAATGATGAGGCGTTCTTGTTCACCCGCGTGCGGGTCCCTTTGAGTTTGTTCTAGCTGATTGCCCTCCTCAACGGCCTGAGTTGGCGCATTTCCCTGACGGTCGAGACCAAGCCGTTCAAAAGCATCCTGGACCTCCGGGACCTTGAATGCCCGATCACCCAATTGGATTTTGCTGTCGCCTTGCTGATCTGCAGCAGCCACTGCGGTCTTGAGACCGTCGAAAATCCGTTGATCCATTTCGACGATCTGGTCGCCGATCCTGACGGGAAAGCGCTCGGGCAACCATTGGCCGGCCTTGTTCTTAAGCCATGGCATGGCAGGCGGCTCCCAGACGCCGAGGCCGAGAATGCGCTCCGAATACTGCCAAGTTTCGACCAGCAGAGTCTGCGCCATCTCACCTGTTTCGTCGCCGAGCGCCCGTGCAATTTCGATCCTGGGATTCTGGAGGAATGAAATACGCTCTTCTCGCGGCGCGGAACGTTTCGTCCGGATGACATCCAAGGCGGATTTGAGCGCCGGATCGACAACAAGGTAGGTGTTTCGATCGAGAACATAGGCATCCCGACTGGTGGATTCGGCAGCAAACAGTTCGCTTGCGAAACGTCTTTGGAGCGGCTCAGGTAACAGAGCGTCAGAGACGAGATCTGGTGCCGCTGGCGCGTRCTCGGTTCCTTCCGGGGCGGGCGCATCATCATTAAGGGTTGCCGATTTCTCTCGACCCATGACAACGGGGAGGAAATCTGGCCCATAGGGGGTCRCGAAGACATCCAGCGCAACCGCCCCTGCTTGATAGATCGTGAGGCTGGTAAGAAAGCGATCTTCGGTACTTACCTCCTGTCCGGTGGTCATCTTCAATGCATTTTGCACCGGCGCCCAAGCAGCGATCCGTATGTCCGAGCCGGAACTCTCGGTTGCGTTGTAGCGATCGATAGCCTCGGTCAGTGCATAGAGAGGCCCTGACAGGCGGCCCTCCAAGGCACCCCACCGGGCCAGTGCTCCGGTTCTTTCAATCCTTATTCTGCGAGTGTCGGCATCATACCAGCTGACGCGAATGCGGGCCCTCGGATCGGTCATGATCCCTTGAAACGCCAACGTCACTGAAAGAGTGCCAAGTGGAGGCAATCTGACAGCCTCCGCCACGGAGGCAGGCAATGCCRCAATCGCAGGGTGCACAACCAATACCTCGGTGGCCGAGATGTCAGCCTCGCCACTATCTGCAAGCGCCAGCAGATAGCGCGCAGCAGCGCCCTCCTTGCCTGTCAGATGCGGCCAAAGCGAGGTCTCGACGACTTGGGTGCCAAGCAATCGTCGCCGCAAAACCTTCAATTGCACGCCGCTGGGAAGAGATACATGCCGAAAGCTCAGGCTCACGGCATGTACTCCTTGGGTGAAAATCGCATACCAGTCATACCCTGGATCTGGCGGGCAGYCAGATGYTGCCAGGCGTTCGRCCCAGTGTGGGGATAGTGTGTAATCTCGAGTATCGGCGGATACCTTGTACCGGTGCGCAAGAATTCGGCGTCGTAGCCATCGTCATAAAGGCGCGGAGCACCCTGACGTTGCGCATCCTGCCAGAACCTGCATTTGCCGTTGAAACTCCACTCCGCACAAACCCCCTCGCCGATACGCAGTAGCAAGACGGCATGTCCGGCCTGCACGGCGCCGGAGGTGAACTGGGCAAAACCGGTGTTCTTGCCGAACCGCCGTCGTGCCTCTCGAGCCCCTTCGCGGTCCATCACGACCCAAGCGGCCGAAATGGCATCGCTGTCGTGCATTGCTTCCCAGAATGTCCGTCGATAGTGCCAATAGTCGTTTGGGTTGACCTCTTCGACAACGTCCAGGAATTGCCGGAGGGCCTGCTCGGTCAGCCAGGAGACCGCGATGTCACGAGATCGCGGCATGYTTGCCCAATTGCCGCTTCGCGTGCGGGGATCACCCACGCCTTCGAGCGAAATCAGCAGGTCAAGTGTCCTGTCGCGAATGGCCTCATCTGGTCTTTGGTTTGCATATGGCAGCAGCAATGCATTGGCGACGAGGTCCTTGTGGCCGGGAAAGTTCAGCCGCTTCGTTTCGCCATTAACTGAAATCAGCTTCACGAAATCGATGYGTTCGAGCGAAGGCAGCCTTTTGTCTTCCGCGACGCGCTCAAGCACTCGCCGGGCGCATGGCTCAACAAAGCCRCCACCGAGTACGAGTTCCATCTGTAGTCCTTGTTCTGCCAGCACGGTGCGAGGCGACTTTCGGTGCGCGAACGCTGCCTCGCCTATCCGCCGCGGCCCGTCGCTGATGTCGAATATCCGGTACTTCTCCTCCAGCGTGTCAAACGGCTTTCCGGCGACGGCGGCAAGGTCGCGCAGCGTGGCGGCCACGGCTGAAAGGCCTGGTMGATCTTCGTGGAAGCTGATCAAATATGAAAGAGCTAGCGCCCTGGAGGCACCCTTGTGCTTCAACCCACGAAGCTGCCCGAGAAAAGGCTCGAGCATCGCCKGGTCCGTCGCGATCGCGAACCGGGTCTGCCAAAGACACCATGCGCCGTCGCGTGYCTGCCTGCCGGTGATGCTATCGCCTTTTGAAAGTGTGAGCRCCAGCTGTTCGGATATCGCGTCATAGTCCTTTGTCCGAGGTGCGTCACCGTCAGCATCGCGCAGCTTGCCCGCCGTGATCTCGATCTGCGCAGGCGCCGACGCACGCGCCGGCACGCCGTGGCGTATGAGCAGTTCTGCGATCGCCTCCTTGAGATGTTTGCTCAATCTTATGGCCTTGCCGTCGGAGCAGTCGAGATGACAGGTGTTCCGGTCGGGCTCAGCTCGCCGACCTTCTTTTCCATCTTGTCCAGAAGATCGAGGACTTCCGTCAACCTTTCGCGTCGATCGGCTTCCRTTACAAAACGCAGATCGATCCTGCGATTGATGCGGAAGCCTTCGCTATCGTCCTGCTCGGTCGCCGGGCGCGTGTACGCATAGCCGGAAACCGACAGTATCTCGCGATGATCGGAATTGCGCAGCTTGCGCAGACCTGGGAAATTGTCGACGATCCTGCGATAGGTGTTGACAGCTCTTTCAGTGGAAAGCTGCCAGTTCCGRCCGTCGTCCCCGGTCCTGTCGGTGTGACCTTCAATAAAGACCGTTTCGACAACGTAGCCGGAGGCGCCTGGGCAGGTCTCGGTGTCCGGGCAGGCGGCATAGTTGGCGAGCACGTCAAGCAGGACCTTTGCCACAGCATCGACATTGCGTTTGGCAGTGTCGTCCAGCGCCGAGCTGTCCGGCGAGAAGCGAATGGCCTCTTCCGTAAGTCGTAGTACTCCGGTCTCACGCTCGATTGTGACTTTGAGGCCCACTTCGTCCAGTTTGCGCTGAATTTTCTCCAGCAGCCTGGCACGCGCCTGGTCAGCTTTGTTCAATTCGGCGATCTCGGCTGCTATCTGGCGGCGCAGTTGAGCTATCTGCTCTGCCAACTCGTTTGCTTTTTGCAATTSCTGCTGCTGCTCCGCTGTCAACTTCACGGTCTCATCGGTCTGCTGTCGAAAATGCAGGGCAAACACCATCAGCATGATGATGAAGATAAACAGGATGCCGACCATCATATCGGTCATCGACACGAAATAGTTCTCGTCCTCCTCGGCGTGAGACACAGCTCGGTGATCGGGCTCGGCGACGATCATTGCTGGGTCCCGCGCGCACCGTTGGAGCTGCTCAAAGCACCACCCACCTTCGCGGCTTCCAGACTATCGGCAATGGACTCCGCGCTGTCGGACATCTGGGTCAGGATGCCCGAAAGCTTGCCGATTGCTTCCGATAGGCCCCTGTCTACGCTCTGCACGTGTGTTTCAAGCCTTTGTTGCTGGTCGCTCGTGGATCTAGACAGCACAGACACGGCTTGGCCGAGCGCCGTGTCGACGTCATCGAATTTGCCTGCAAAATTGTTCCAGAAGTCGCCAGATGACTTGTTGGCCGCCGAGAGATCCGCGGCGAGTCCAGCCATCTCTGATTGCGCCAGTTTGAGCRCATCAAGGGTCGCTGTGACTCCCTCCGTCATCTTCTCCGTGGCCAACGAGAAGCGATCRCCGACGCTGACAAGCGGCGCGGTCGCTGCCTGAACGCTCTGGGCACTCTTTCCGAGCGCTTCTGCGGTCTTTCTGGCTTCGCTTGATGCTCCCTCGAGTGCTGCCTTCTGACCGATCAATGCGCCCTCAATCGCTCGCATGGAAGCGGCAAGCTCATCAAATCGCCTACCTACTGAAGCGACGGCATCTTCGACCGCGCTGCTGATCCGACCCGATATACCCTGAACTGTGGCTTCCAACTCCGACRAAACAGCTTTTTGCATGTCGGTGGATTGCGAAACCGAGACCTCGATCTGCCTTCTGGCCGCGTCTCCGTGTTCTCCCATGGTCCTCTGCATCGTTTGCAGACCATCTCCCAACTCGCCAATCCGCTTGTCGAGCTTGTCCATGACAAGGCCCATGGCCGCCTCGAGCTTGGTGGACGCACCGCTGGCTGCTGTGCCAAGGGCAGTGTCTATTTCAGCGTTGGCTTTCTCCATTGTCTGGCGGAGCAAATCCATGACTGTCGCCAACGCATCGCGGCTTTGGCCCGAGCTCGTCTCGAAGCTTTGGCCCGCGCGCTCCACCATGCGGTTCAGATTGTCTGCCGCATCGGACAGCTTGGTTGCAAACTCGTCGCCGCTGCCGCGTAGCCCACCCTGCATTTCAACGATGGACATCTGGAGCTGCTTCAGGGTTGCTGCGAGCTCGCGAAGTTCCGTCCCAGCTCCGTGCTGCAAGGAGTCGGTGAATTTGTGCAGCATCTGTTGCACGCCGTCCTGGCTGTTGGCWGTCAGGCTGCCAACAGCGTTTCCTATCTGGTYGGTCACCGGAGCCATCGCTTCAACGATCGCGGCATTCAGCCTCGGTGCGAGCTCGGACCCCATGCGACTGAAGAACTCACCTTGAGTGATGTCCTTCAGTTGCACCAACTGATCCTGCAGGGTCCTGTTCATTTCCAACGAGATCGATTGTGGCGCGGTATAGAGCAGGCCACGCTCGAGCGTGGCRTTGAATCGCTCGAATGCACTTTCGACCAAGACAAAATACCAACGAAAAATGACGGACAAGACGATGGAGGCACCCAGTCCCGCGATCGAGGTTGAGAACTTGAAAGTGGCGATCTGCAGAAGCGCGCCCATCTCTTGGRCCATCTTGTCGGCGTCGCCGGCATTTGCGGCCGCCCCGGCCTTGTAAAGAGCGAAGACCAGGCCAATGAACGTCAGAAGCAGCCCAACGCCTACAAAATAGCCGGGCACCGCGTTCATCATCTTGAGGCCGCTCAACCTCTCGCGGGCCAGCGCCAGATTGAAAAAAGTCTGCGGCCGGACAGTGTTGCCAATCGCTCTGTCGCCGTCGGTGTTGAACAGCGTCTCTTCGAATTCGAGCCATGCATGCCCGATCAATGAATTTCGCTCGAGAGTCTGGCGCAGACTCTCGAAGTTTGAGGCGAAGGATTTGCGAATGGCGTCCCGCCCTCGCTCCTTGCCCTTGGCCCGGGTGACCTGACCCGTCGCACGCCACAGCGCGATCTGGACCGGAAAAACGTGGCAAATGTAGAAGGCAGCCGCGAAACCGATTCCGGTGAAGAAGAGACCGCCGGCAAGTCCGTACGCGAATGCCGGTTTGCTAATGGACTCGATGTTCCCGGATGTGGCGCCCAGGATTGTGCCCCACACCAACGGTAGATTGATGAACGGTAACTCTTTTGCCGCCAGGAGAACCGCGGCAGCAGCGATCAGCCAGAATAGTACTGACCGCGTTAGCCAATTGAAGAACACGAACATGAACCCGCCCCTTAGTCGCCCGCCAGAGACTTTTATTGTTTGCAACGCAGGTTGCAAGGCTTCCGCAACATTGCTCCACATCCACAGAGCCGATCGCGGCCTGCTTCGGGGACGAAACAGATAGCTTGTTCGCTCACAAGTCCACGATGGAAGCCATTTCCAGGTACCGGCAGAAAGCGTTAGCCAGCTGCATTTGCCGAGGCGTCCGGCAATCGGGCTCGAAGATGTCGGGAGTTGCGACGATGATGCAAAKACATTTTGCGCGCGATGTCGCTACGTTGAGCCTGTTTGCGCTATAGAGGAATTCCATGCCTCGTGGCGCGTCGGCATAGCTCGAAGTCGTCACCGAATAGATGACGATAGGCGCTTCCTGGCCCTGGAACTTGTCCACCGTCCCGACGCGGGCACCTGGCAACCGGTCCTGGATCTCGAACACCTGGGCGTTGTAGGGAGCGATGATGAGGATGTCTTCCAGCTTGAGCGGAGCTTCCACCCCTTCACGGTTGATCCAGCGTGCGCCCGCGTTCAGGATCTCCTCCRCGACCTTGCCGACCCGGTCCGCTTCTTGCGGGCTTACGCTCTGGTTGCCGGCATGAGGCACGGGGATATAGCGCAGGCCGGCGCCGCCGAGCGGACCGTCCATCAGAATGGACTGGTTCTCCAGACCGGGGCGTGGATGCAGCCTGCCCTCATAAAAGAGTTCAGAGGTATAGGCGCAGATCGAAGGATGCAGGCGCCAGGTCTGATCAAGGAACAGCCCTTCCTCCTCGCCTATCGTCTGTCRCCCGGCCAACAGATGCTCGAGGGCCGAGATGTCGGCGCCTTCTGGATGCGAGCCCTGCATCGGCTGTTCAAGCTGCTGCGGGTCGCCAAGCAGGACTAGACTTGTTGCGGCTGGTGAAATCGCAAGCACGTTAGCGAGCGACATCTGCGCAGCCTCGTCGATGAACAGGACGTCAACTGCGCCCACAGCATCAGGGCGCGACCACATCCAACCGGTCCCGGCGATGACATGGTTGACTTTCCCCGCGGCGCTCAGGACTTCGGCGTTGTCGGTCGAAAATGAAATATGGGCGATATCTTCCGTTTTCTCGGCCACTTTGTGCATGCACCGGAGATCAACTCCCTGCTGCCGCGCCTCCTCGATCGCAGCGTCGAGCAGGTTGCGAATGACCTTGTGGCTGTTGGCGGTGACCCCGACGCGCAGCCCTGCCCGGACAAGCTCGAGGATCATCCGCGCGCCGGTATAGGTCTTGCCGGCGCCGGGCGGCCCCTGGATGGGCAATACACCGTCGAGCACCGTCACCAGTCGGCATGCGGCCGCCGCAATCGTCTCATCCGGCTTTCGCAACGGAGCGCCGCCGACATCGGGCGGCAAGCGTTGCAGAAGATGGCGTGCAGCCTTGAACGGTCCCGGTCCCGCCATACCGTGCTCGGCGACATGCTCACCGATTCTGACCAGCGATTCCGCCAGCACCTTGCTGTCGACATCGCCGTGCTCGAACACCGCATCGGGATGAACGTCGGCGGTATCGCCGCGCTTCTTGATGTCGATCAGCCGGTTCTCGAGATCGACCGCCACGACCTTGCCGAATGTCCCGCCRCCGACGCTGCGCAAATCCTCCCCTCCCCRGAATTCGGCTTCCTGCGCGGGAAACTGATAGCGGTGAACCGGCGCCTTAGCGGTCCCACCGGCGACCTGCCGGAAGCTCAGGCCGGAAATGGCCGCCCGCTCGTCAAACAGCTCTTCGACCGAAAGGCCGGCCAGGCGGAAATACTCCCACCAAGTGGCCTTCTTTTCCCGACGGTGCCAATCGAGAATGTTGGCAAGGAGAGATTGCGCGTGCTCGACCGCCGTTCGCTGAGCCGGATCGACCGGGATGCCGTTCATTAGGCGCGCCACCAGGGCTTCGATCCGGGCCTGCCAGGCCGTGATCTCGGCCGTGGCTTCCTCGGGCACGAGTATTGGGCGCGCAATGATCTCGCCCCCGCCTTCAGCTTCCGCGCGAAGCGCCTCGAGCCAGCCCCGAAGGCTGGCCGTCGAGAGGCAATCGTCCTTGTTGTAGCCGGTCACCGCTTCGCGATCGGCTTGGGTGATGCCGGCCGGATCGCCTAGTTCGAGGCAGGCCTRCACCTTGTTCAGCGCGCGATTTGCATCCTGCAGCGCGACGGCCCGGACAAAGCCGAAAAGGGGCTCCAGCTTCTTGATCGAATAGCTCTCGACGCTCGCCCGCACAGCATGGCGCACCACCCCGTAAAGATCGACCAGGATTTGGCCGCGCAGCAGGCCATCGACCTGTTCCTCGCGGCTGGCATATCGTCCCATAAGCCGCTTGAGAGCACCCGGTTCATAAGGCGCGTAGTGATAGACGTGCAGATTGGGGTGAAGTTTGCGGCGCTCGGTCACGAAGTCGATGAAGCGTTCGAACGCCGCCTTCTCGTCAGCCGGCGTGAAGCACCAGTCGCCGACATAGCTCATCTCGCCCGACGCGGCCTTGAAGGCATAACCAAACAGATACTCCCGTCCGCCTTCGCCAACAAAGGGGTCACCTTCCAGATCGAAGAAGATGTCTCCTTGGTCCGGCTCCGGCAGCCGGCAGAGGCCGAACCCGGATTCTATCGGGAGCCGCTCATGCAACAGGGTCTGGGCCGTGCGGCCCATCACCTGGATTCGGGCCTGCTCTCGGATCCGCACATAGGAGGACGCCGCGCCCCGATCCGGCTTCCACGGCAAAGGCAAGGGGAGCTCGCCGAGCGCAGTCATCGTGGCGATGCCATGGCGCTCGAGTTCGCTTCGCTGGATCGCGCTGATGCCGGCGACGAGCGAGAGGTGATCATCCTCGCGGCGGCGCTTGTCGCAGTCTCCCCGCCAGCGGCAGATATCGCAATATGGCACCGRCTCCGGATAAATATCTTCGTCGGCGCCGACCGCAGCCTGCAGCCGRCCCCTGACATAGCGGAAATAGGCCGCGTAGTCGCTGAGGCGAAAGCGTTCCGGCGCAAAGCCTGTCACTGGCGGCACGACATAGGCGAACTCCGGCGCCCGGCCCTGCGCCCCGGCGAGGAGATCGGAATAAAGGCACAGCTGCAGGACCGTCCCGCCTTTGGTTTCGCGGGCGAGCTTGGTGTCGATCACTTCGTAGGACCAGGCGCCGAGCTTGCTCGGCACTTCGATGCGGCGGAGAATGTCGGCGCGTCCCGCGAAAGGCGCAGCCCGCAGGGCAGCCTGGACAATGACTGGGGCGCCGGCCCGCATGGCGTCCAGCGTGGCCGCTACGGCATTGCCGTCAACCCCTTTTCCGTCGATGACGATCAGCGCGACCCCCGAGGCGCGCAGATGATCGATGAAGCCCGCTTCATGCTGGGCGCCGCGCTGTTGGAGGATTTCCAGAAACGGGTCCCAGACATAAGGCTTCTTGAGGTCGCCGTCCGCGACAAGGCGATCGAGTGCTGTCAGGTGTCCGCAATTCAGATGTCCGACCAGGTCGGAGGCGCTCAGCTGTAATTCCTTGCCGATTTTCTGCATTGGAATGATCCGGGGCAACCCACATTTAGGGAGGCGTATCGATTGGCTTTCACATTTTACTCAAACCCACCAATACAGTCTTCTGTCCTCGACATATCACTATTTCTAACGGACGATCTCAACAATACTCTGACCACCGCGGATAGTGCACGTACACCAAATGCAAGCGTTYGGAAGCTTTTACGGCCTGTAGCAAAAGCACCAACTTAGACGAGGCGCGACCTGGCGGGTYCCCATGAAATTCGGGCATGCCGAGAGTTGCCCCTATCGTCCGCTCCACCCGATACGAACACGAAATCAACATGCTTGTAGCCAAGCGTTCCGGTTCAAGGGCGCGGTCCTGGCTCACCAGCTTGTCCACATAGACGCGGTGCTGCTGATCCTTAGCTACAAGGGGCGACCCGTCTCAAATCGTGCCGCTGCGCCGCGCGCCAAGCCAATTCCGCAAGGCCGAGCTTTATCGCTGATCCTGAAGCACGAAGCAGTACGCAGCACGTCAAATCGCGAAACCGCCACGTGCATCCCGCGGGCGAAGGGGCGGGATGCCGCGCTCATCAAGCCGTTTATGGACAACATCAAGAGGCTAAGGGACGCCGGCGACGGCGTCAGGGGCGCGAAGAAATGGGCAAAAAGGACACAAGCGCAACCAAGCAAGAAATATACCGGGAATTAACTTGACAGCAACAATCCCATGCCTATTTTGCGTCTTGAGGCTGCAAAGCCTTTCAGGCTCACCGTATGGGGGCCGCGAAAAACCGGGGTAACACCCGGTTTTTTCGTATCTAGTCGAAGCAATAATATTTGATGCCCAGCTGGGGCAGATGCTCAGCGTCCAAGGCGAAGTCGGCAAGACGCTTCCTGTCTCGCAGACTTCGATGGATCCAAAATTTCTTATCGTACCCATGCCGAGCCATGGCATAGATGAAACTATCTGCGACTTGAAGCATTGTATGAGACTTTGGCTTGTGCTGAATGCGCCCCAGAGTCTCCGCAAATTCAACTTGCCTTAAGGGCTTGTATTTCTCGCTGTTTTTACCGTCGAAGCCCAAGCCATTTTCCTTCAGATTGTGAAAATAGCCGGTGACAGTCTCGTTAACTGCTGCGTCTTGTTCAAAGACGACATGCAGTTTCCTCCCCTCCAGTCGGGCGATTTTCGCGGCTCGTTCCACCGTTATGTCAAACGCGCTTCGGCATAGAAGCCATTTATCCTTGTGTTTCTCTAGATACCCTCGCGCGACATAGCCGGGTCGGTCTATGACACATCCGATGCCGATTACTGGAGCGCTGCACAGGACATGACGCCAGCCATCCCAGAACGCCTCCCGAGTCGCCTGATCCTTGCGGCCAAGCCATGCAAACCCTTTTGATTCGGACAGCATGTCCGTGATGTGAAGGGGCTGCCGAAGTTTCCACTCGTAGGAGAACTCCGCCACTAGTTTCCTTACGGCATCATTGTCTTCACCTCGCACCAGATATCCGCCGAAGCCAAACCAATCGCGCCCCTCGCGGGATGCATCGGCTTTCTTGTCTGGGTGACGGTTGCCCGATTCATCCATGTACAGAGTATAGGGGCGCGGCATTTCTTGTCTCACAAATGGTGACGCTTCATGACAGTTAGGAAGCGCGTTGCCAATACCCCGCCCAAATACTCGACACAGAATGGTTGAGTGCGCCGCCAAGCGGGGCATAAGCATTGCCGCCATTTGACCGGCGACGGTGATCTTCAAGCCAAGCCGCATGGTTGGCGTACTGGCAGAGGTACTTGTTCGAAACGTGAAGGTGCTGACCGACGGCCAATGYGGCGCAGGCGACTTAACTAGCTCTCGACCATGTTCGTATGCTTGCGGTGGCCGTCGCCGTAGCTGACAGAGTGATTGATTCGGGTCGAAGCGTAATCGGCTTCCAGCGCGAGCTTGGCATCGGCAACCCTGCAAGCGCCGGCGGTTTCTGCGCCTTCGCCTTCGCGGTTGCGGATGAAAGTCGGAGTGCGGCCGGCGCGCTCTCGCAGAGCGACGACGACGCGGCGACGGTCCTTCCGGTCCTGAGGGCGGTTCTCAGGCCGCACAACGCCGCCCAGGTAAGCCGCCAGCAATCTCCACCTCGCCTCCAAGGATTCCGTCCTTGCACCTTTGCTACATAAGGTCGGGCTTCTATGCCGCCAGGCTGTTGCTATGGCTTCGAGAACATCCGGTCGTAAAGGCGGCGCCAGAAGCCCGGCCTAGCCTTGGGCGTTGCAGCCTGAAGCGCCGGCCGTCGAAGCACGCCTGGCCGTTCAATCTCGTTGACGGCGAAGGCCAGTGAGGGAAGGGTGGCGTTAGGACTGTTTGTTGATAGGCTTTGCTGTTAGGGACCGGCTAATCATCAACGCCGACGACTACGGGCACTTACAAACGCAAAAACCGCCCCGGATTAGACCGGGACGGTTATAGATTTATGATGAAATTGGTTGCGGGGACCGGCTTTGAAGCTGCAACCTCGTAGAGTTCAGCACGGCCATTCAATGGCAATGCGAGGGGCTGCACGCCTGCCTTGACCGACTCATAAATGCAAGCGACCGGTAACGGTCTGCAACAAAAACAAGCACTTACCCTTAAAGGCGCGTTAAAGCAGGGTTTATGCAGCCTTTTGAAAACCCTTAGGATTTTCTGAATCCAACGGTCTCGCGGTATCGTTCGGAATAGGTCGACCACCCGCAGGGCACCTATCATTGCGACTGGATGGTCGTTCAAAGTCCCGCTGCCTTGGCCAGGTAGGGCGCCAGCGCCAGCGCGTAGGTTGCCGTGAGGTGATGGTTGTCGCGCAGCACCACGATGTTGCCGACCACCGCCGGGCAACTGTCCTTGCCGCATAGCGCGTCGTTCATGTCGACCACGCTCACCCCCGCCACGGACCGGGCGGCGAGCGCGTAGATGTTTTCCCGTTCGACCTCGCTGCGCGGATTGACGCATTTGCCGGGATCGGTTCTGAGGCAATTGCGTGGATCGAACAGACTGAAAGGTGTGTTGCGGATGGCGACGACACGCGCGCCCTGGTTTGTGATCTCGCTCCAGACGCTGYGCAATCCCTCGATCATCGCGTCCCGCGCGACGCCGGTGTAGTTGCTCTGGCTGGTGATCACGAGATCGGGCTTCAGCTTCGCGATTTCGGYGAGAACCTTCTCCCGCCACAGCGCGCATTGCTCATACGGCTTGCCGTCGTCAAGGATGGTGACCCGGGTTACCGGGCAGGCCGCCTTGGTGAAGGTGACGAGCTTCCATTTTCTGTCTTTGGYGATCTTGTCGACGGCCGGCACCCATTGCGCCGCGTGGGAATCGCCCATCACGACGATGGTCCTTGTTCCCGCCGGATCCCCGAGCTGGCAACCGGTCGCGTCGACACTCTTCTGCTCCCGATGACATTTCATCTTGTAGATGATCGGCACGTCGCTGCCGATCTTGCTCAAAGGGGGCAGCAGCTTGACGCCTTGGGGGACGACAGCGTTCGCCAGCAAGGCCGCAGGTCCCGGATAATTCGGCGTTCCGATCTGGCTGGTGTCGATGGGCTGCCGGTCGACCGCATAGACGAGTCCGCCGGCCATCGCCACGCACACCCCGATCGCCGCCGTGCCGTCGATCAACGGCCGCCATGCCAGCGACGAGCGCGAATGGCGATAGGGCTGCTCGACGAGGCGATAAGAGAGATCGGAAACGGCCAGGGTGGCAATGATCAGCAGAACGCCATCGACCAGGCCGATCGAGCCGCGCTGCGCCGCATAGAAGATGATCAGCGGCCAATGCCATAGATAGATCGAATAGGAGCGATCGCCGGCATAGCGCAGCGCCGCGATATCCAGGCCGCGGAAGCGGCCCATGCGCACGTTGCCGGCCGCAATGACCAGAGCCGCGCCGAACGTCGGCAGCAGCGCCTTGAAGCCTGGAAAATCGGTCGACCGTGAAAACAGCACCGCCGATGCCAGCGCCGCCAGCATGCCGGCGACAGCCATCGCATTCCGCATATGCGCGCCCGGACGGAACCGATCGAGGGTCAGGGCCAGCAATCCACCAAAGGCCAGCTCCCAGACCCGCGTGTGGGTGACGAAATAGGCCCATGCCGGATCGGATCGGGTGAGCACAACGGAAGCCGCGAGCGAGCCCGCCAGGACCACGCCGAGCACGAAGGTGAGCATGTGCACGGGTGAATATCCGCGGCGCCTTGCCCACCACAGCGCCGYGATCATCAGCACCGGCCAGACGATGTAGAACTGCTCCTCGATCGACAGCGACCAGAAATGCTGGACAGGGCTCGGCGCGTCCTCGGCGCCGAGATAATCCACGGCCTGCTCGGCAAGCCGCCAGTTCTGCACGTAGAGCGTGCTTGCGATCACCTGCCTGGCGGTTTCTTCCCACCATGYGTCCGACACGAACAGCAGCGTTCCCGCGAGCGTGACCAGGAGCGCGACGATCGCCGCCRGCAGCAGCCGCCTGACCCGGCGCGTGTAAAAGCCGACCAGCGAGATGCCGTCCTCGCTGAGCGCCATGCGCGTGAGCAGGCCGGTGATGAGGAAGCCGGAGATGACGAAGAAGATGTCGACCCCGACATAGCCGCCGGGAAGCGCTGCCGGCCAGATGTGGAACATCACCACGAAGGCTACGGCAAGCCCGCGCAGTCCCTGTATCTCCGGCCGAAATCCCCCCGGCGCAATGTCGTCTCGCAAAGCCAGTCTATCCCTCACGGCGCCGGCGGCTGGCCGCCGTGATCAATTCTGCTGGATCGAAATGCCCTTGTCGTCGATCTTGAGCTCGACGCCCTTCGGCTTGGTCTGCTCGCGATAGACATAGATGCCGAGCGCGATGATCACTGCGACCAGCGCTCCGATGATGAGATAGAGCGTGTTCTGTCTCATTCGCGTCCCCTCTTTGCGACCAGAACATTTCATCGTTTCACGGTGAAATGCCCTGTCTCTTTGTCTTTGACGCAATTCCGGACGGACAACCGCCCACACTTTCCTGRAATTGCTCTAAGTCTCACGCCTGCTTTGAAATGGCAGGCAGCGGTCGCCTACTGGTCGTCGTCATCGCCCGATGCCGGACGCCAGCTCGTCGGATCGACCTTCTTTTGCGTGTCGCTGTCGGTGTAGACCCACCAGCCGCCGTCGCGATACTGGCCGATGGATTCGTTGACGACGCCGTCACCGTCCTTCCACAGGATGGTGACCTTCGAGCCGTCCTTGGGCGCGCTTTCTATCGGTTTGCGCTCTGCCATCTCACTCCCTCCACAAACCGGCTCCAACGTCCTTTCGACGCGCCGGGTTCCGTCAGCTATGCGCGAAGATGTCTTCCTCCGCCCAGCCCATCAGGTCGAGCTTGGCGCGCGTCGGCAGGAAGCGGAAGCAGGCGTCCGCCTCCTTGGTGCGGTTTTCGCGCGCCAGGCGCGCCGCCAGCACCTCGCGCAGCCGGTGCAGATAGAGCACGTCCGAGGCGGCATAGTCGAGCTGCTCGGGCGAAAGCGTTTCCGCCGCCCAGTCCGAGGATTGCTGCGCCTTGGACAGGCCGATGCCGAGCAATTCGTTGCACAGGTCCTTCAGCCCATGGCGGTCGGTGTAGGTCCGGACGAGCCGCGAGGCGATCTTGGTGCAGAACACCGGCTCCGCCATCACGCCGAAGGCATTGTAGAGCACGGCGATGTCGAAGCGGCCGTAATGGAACAGCTTGGTGATCGCGCGGTTCCTGAGCAGGCTGACGAGGTTCGGCGCCTTCTTCTGGCCAGGCGCGATCTGGATGACATCGGCGCTGCCGTCGCCCGGCGAGATCTGCACCACGCAGAGCCGGTCGCGATGCGGATTCAATCCCAGCGTTTCCGTGTCGATGGCCACCGCCCCGACATTGTAACGGGTGAGGTCCGGCAGATCGTTCTTGTGGAAACGGATATCGGTCAT
Organism: Mesorhizobium sp. LCM 4576; assembly: GCF_001854815.1. Lineage (NCBI taxonomy): Bacteria > Pseudomonadati > Pseudomonadota > Alphaproteobacteria > Hyphomicrobiales > Phyllobacteriaceae > Mesorhizobium > Mesorhizobium sp. LCM 4576. The sequence continues at coordinate 42,512 of NZ_MDDT01000013.1, read as the reverse complement.
TCTCTTCTCCGGATCGCGGCCGCAATGCCGCGCATCGCTTGGGATGCGCGAGCAGGCGGCGGCGCGTTGCGCTGGTCATCCGTCCTCGCCGCGATCCGGAGAAAAATCAACAGAAAGTTGAATCTCGCGTCTTGCGCGATTTTCGCCTCAGCGGGTCAGCGCATCGAGGATTCGCGCCCAGGACCGCTGCCCCTTGTGGAAGGAGGTCAGCTCGTATTTTTCGTTCGGCGAATGGATGCGGTCGTCGTCGAGGCCGAAACCGACCAGCAGCGATTCCATGCCGAGATAGGTCTGGAAATCACCGACCACGGGAATCGAGCCGCCGCTGCCGATGGTCAGCGCCTGCTTTTCCCATTCGTCGGACAGCGCGTCCTTGGCCTTGGCCAGGAAAGGCGAGTCGTAGGAAAGCTGGATCGCCGGCGAGCCGCCATGCGGGTGGAATTCCACCGAGCAGTCGCCGGGGATGCGCTCGCGCACGAAAGCCTGGAAGGCAGCGCGGATCTTCTTCGGGTCCTGCTTGTGGACGAGCCGGAACGACACTTTCGCCGAGGCTTCCGCCGCGATCACCGTCTTGAAGCCTTTGCCGGTGTAGCCGCCGATGATGCCATTGAATTCCGCCGTCGGCCTCGCCCAGGTCATTTCAAGCACCGAGCGCCCCTTTTCGCCGGCGGGAATGGAGAGGCCGACCGGCCCGAGGAAGGTCTCGGCCGTCTCGCCGAGCCCTTCCCAGGATTTCAGCACTTGGCTAGGCGTCTCCTCGACGCCGTCATAGAAGCCCGGAATGGTGACGCGGCCATTCTCGTCATGCACGTCGGCGAGGATCTTGGCCAGGATGCGGATCGGATTGGCTGCCGGGCCGCCATAGAGGCCCGAATGCAGATCGCGGCTGGCGGCCTTGACGGTGACCTCCTCGCCGACCATGCCGCGCAGCGACACGCAGATCGACGGCGTCTCGCGATTCCACATGCTGGTGTCGCAGACCAGCGCGAAATCCGCCTTCAGCTCGGCGGCGTTGGCTTCTAGGAACGGCTTCAGCGACGGCGAGCCGGATTCCTCCTCGCCCTCGAACAGGATGGTGACGCGGCAGGGCAGATTGCCATGCACCTGCTTCCAGGCACGGCACGCCTCGACGAAGGTCATCAGCTGCCCCTTGTCGTCGGCGGAGCCGCGCCCGGTGATCACCTTGCGTMCAGGCTCGATCTCCTTGATCGAGGGCGCGAACGGATCGGTTTCCCACAATTCGATCGGATCGACCGGCTGCACGTCGTAATGGCCGTAGAACAAAACATGCGGTGCGCCTGCCGGCCCCTCGTGATGTGCCACCACCATCGGATGTCCGGGCGTGTCGCGCACGCTCGCGTCGAAGCCAATCAGCTTGAGCTCGGCGACCAGCCATTCGGCACCCTTGCGGCAGTCGGCGGCGAAGGYCGGGTCGGTGGAGATCGACTTGATGCCGAGCAGGCCGAACAGCCGCTCCAGGCTCTGGTCGAGATTCTGGTCGAGGCGTTCGAGGACGGGGGAGATTCTGGACATGCTTTTTGCCTTTCGATTTTGGGCAGACCCTAAAGGGCCGAGCCGAAAACGAAAAGCCGCGATCGTTAGACCAAGATGCAATCGTTGCGAGGATAAAAGAAGACCGCCGTGGTGGAGGGGGAACCACGGCGGTCTCTACTCGAAACGTTGCGGCAGCCCGGAGAGGGGGGATAGGCTGCCGCAGTTTGCCCGGGATAGGCGGGGGACGGGCCTTACTCCGGACTTCGGCGAAAAATGCCGATGACGTGTATTTGGGTTTGTGAACGTGGCGATTCAAGGGCACGAAAATTACACTTTTGTAACATGCCCGTGAGCGGCGAATTTTCCGTGCATGTCGCCCAAAAGTGTGCGGCGGTTTTGGGAAAACGACATGCACCAACAAAAAGACCCAAAGCGCGTCGCCTGAATCGGTTTCAGCGCGACGCGCTTTGCCGGACAGGAACTGTCAGGGGTGTTGCCCGAACCGGTGGGTTCCACCRCCTTTGGCATGGACCGCGAAGCCCGGCCGCGCTATCCCTGCCGGCATGAAAAAAGGCGATCACCTCTTTCTCGTCGACGGCTCCGGCTACATTTTCCGCGCCTATCACGCGCTGCCGCCGCTCAATCGCAAATCCGACGGCTTGCCGACCAGCGCCGTGCTCGGCTTCTGCAACATGGTGTGGAAGCTGATGCAGGACGCCCGCAACACCAGCGTGGGCATTGCGCCGACGCATTTCGCCGTCATCTTCGACTATTCCTCCAAAACCTTCCGCAGCGATCTCTACCCCGAATACAAGGCGAACCGGTCGGCCCCGCCGCAAGACCTGATCCCGCAATTTGGCCTGATCCRCCAGGCGACCGTGGCCTTCAACCTGCCCTGTATCGAGATGGAGGGTTTCGAGGCCGACGACATCATCGCTACCTATTGCCGGCTGGCCTGCGACGTCGGCGCCGACACCACCATCGTCTCCTCCGACAAGGACCTGATGCAGCTCGTCGGCCCGACGGTCCGTATGTACGATCCCATGAAGGATCGCCGGATCAGCGTCCCCGAAGTGATCGAGAAATGGGGCGTGCCGCCGGAAAAGATGATCGACCTGCAGGCTCTGACCGGCGACTCGATCGACAACGTGCCGGGCGTGCCGGGCATCGGACCGAAAACCGCGGCGCAATTGCTCGAACAGTTCGGCGACCTTGACGGGCTGCTCGCGCGCGCTTCCGAGATCAAGCAGGAGAAACGCCGCGAGACCATCATCGCCAATGCCGACAAGGCGCGCATTTCGCGCGAATTGGTAACGCTGAAGAACGACGTGCCGCTGAAGGAAGGACTGGACGACCTGGTCCTGCATGCGCCGGATGGCCCGAAGCTGATCGGCTTCCTGAAGACGATGGAGTTCACCACGCTGACCCGACGCGTCGCCGAAGCGACCGGAACGGATATTGGCGACGTCCAGGCCTCCGCCGTTACCATCGAGCGCGCCGATACCGCGCATGGCCCCGATGTCGGCGCCGGCGCACCGCCAAGACAGCCGGCGCCTCAATCAAACGACGCCGCAAAGCCGGCTCAAGCGGTCAGGGGAGAGGACGTGCCGCCGCAAGGCGACACCCCATCGCTCCTCTCGGCGCTGCGGCTGGAACAGGCTTCGGCACGCAAGATCGACCCTTCGGCCTATGCGCCCATCCGCGATGCGGCGGCGCTCAAGGCCTGGGTAGCCGAGGCCCGCGACGCCGGCATCCTCGCTTTCGACGCCGAGACCACGTCTTCCGACCCGATGCAGGCCGATCTCATCGGCCTGTCCATGGCGATCGCGCCGGGCCGCGCCGTCTACCTGCCGCTCGCCCACAGAAACGGCAACGGCGACTTGCTTGGCGGCGGCCTGCTGGAGAACCAGATCCCGGTCCGCGAGGCGCTGGCGCTGCTCAAGCCCCTGCTCGAGGACCGGTCGGTCCTCAAGATCGTGCAGGACATGAAATACGACATCGTCGTGATGAGCCGGCACGGCATCGAGGTCGCCCCGTTCGACGACACGATGCTGATCTCCTACGTGCTCGACGCCGGCACGTCCGGCGGTCACGACCTCGCTTCACTGTCGGAGAAATGGCTGGGCCACGCGCCGGCGACGAAAAAGGAGCTTGCCGGCTCGGGCAAGAACGCCATCGRCTTCGACCAGGTCGATGTCGAGCGTGCGACCGCCTATGCCGGCGAGCAGGCCGACCTGGCGCTGCGGCTTTGGCAGGTGCTCAAGCCGAGGCTGCCGGCCAAGGGCCTCGTTTCCGTCTACGAGCGGCTCGAGCGGCCGCTGGTGCCGGTGCTGGCCCGGATGGAACAGCGGGGCATCTCCGTCGACCGCCAGATCCTGTCGAGGCTGTCGGGCGAGCTGGCGCAAGGTGCCGCCCGCGTCGAGGAAGAGATCTACGGGATCGTCGGCGAGCGCATCAACATCGGCTCGCCGAAGCAGCTCGGCGACATATTGTTCGGCAAGATGGGCTTGCCGGGCGGCTCCAAGACCAAGACCGGCCAGTGGTCGACCTCGGCGCAGCTGCTTGAGGATCTTGCCGCCGAAGGCCACGAGCTGCCGCGCAAGATCGTCGACTGGCGCCAGCTCACCAAGCTGAAATCGACCTATACCGATGCGCTGCCTGGTTTCATCAACCCCGGCACCAACCGCGTCCACACCTCCTACGCGCTGGCCGCGACGACGACCGGGCGGCTATCGTCGTCCGATCCCAATCTGCAGAACATCCCGGTGCGCACGGCCGAAGGCCGCAAGATCAGGACCGCATTCATCGCGGAGAAGGGCCWCAAGCTGGTCTCGGCCGACTACAGCCAGATCGAATTGCGCGTGCTTGCCCATGTCGCCGAAATCCCGCAGCTCAAGCAGGCTTTCGCCGACGGCGCCGACATCCACRCCATCACCGCGTCGGAGATGTTCAACGTRCCGGTCGAGGGCATGCCCTCGGAAGTGCGCCGGCGCGCCAAGGCGATCAATTTCGGCATCATCTACKGCATCTCGGCCTTCGGTCTCGCCAACCAGCTGTCGATCCCGCGCGACGAAGCGAGCGCCTATATCAAGCGCTATTTCGAACGCTTCCCAGGCATCCGCGACTATATCGAGGAAACCAAGGCCTATGCGCGGGAGAACGGCTTCGTCGAGACCATCTTCGGCCGCCGCATCCATTATCCGGAGATAAGGTCGTCCAACCCGTCGGTCCGCGCCTTCAATGAGCGCGCCTCGATCAACGCCAGACTCCAGGGCACAGCGGCCGACATCATCCGCCGCGCCATGGTGCATATGGAGGAGGCTCTGGAGAAGGCGAAGCTGTCGGCCCGCATGCTGTTGCAGGTGCATGACGAGCTGATCTTCGAGACGGTGGAAGCGGAGGTCGAAGCGACGATACCCGTGGTGCGCAAGGTGATGGAGAACGCGCCGATGCCGGCGGTCTCGATGTCGGTGCCGCTGCATGTCGACGCCCGGRCCGCGGACAACTGGGACGAGGCGCATTGACTCGCACCGCGCCCGTAAGTGCGTCGAGATTCAGGTCAGGCCGAGTCGAAAATGGTGGATTCCGAGAACCGGAGCGGAGCGTACTTAAAGTACGTGAGCACCGGAAGCGCAGGAAGCCGCCATTTTGCAGGCCGGCCTCACCTGAATATCGGCGCACTTACGCCGCTTCCGCCCTGCACTTCGCGCACACCCCCCGAAACTCGATCACCGCCTTCTTGGCCGCGAATCCCGTCGAACGCACCCATTCGTCCAGTCGGTGGTCGACGTCGTGGTCGGACATCTCGGTCACCTGGCCGCAATTGTCGCAGATGGCGAAGGCGGTCATCGAATGGCTGTGGTCGTGCGGCTCGGCGCAGGCGACGAAGGAGTTGAGGCTTTCCAGCCGATGCACGAAGCCGGATTTCACCAGCGTGTCGAGTGCGCGATAGACCTGCAGCGGCGCGCGGAAACCGCGCTCGCGCAACTGGTCGAGCAGCGTATAGGCGCTGAGCGGCCCGCTGGACGCCTCGAGCTTCTCGAGCACGCAGAGCTGGTTCTTGGTCAGCGCATCTCTTGCTGTCATTGTGTTCGCCCAATCGGCGCCCGCATCAAATCCCGATGCGAACGACTTCAATTCCCCTGAGATAGCGACGAACGATCGATTTTGCCACTGTTTCCGCAGCTTGGCCCTTCCGGCACGGGTCGGGCGAAGATGGTTCGCCAGCCTACTTGCGCGGCGGCCCCTTGCGTTCGGCCGATGCCGCCCACAGGTTGATGTCGGACTCGCGCGCATAGGTGTCGATCTCGGCGAGCTCGGCATCGGAGAACTCGAGCGCCTTGAGCGCGCCGACGCAATCCTCGACCTGCTCCGGCCGGCTGGCGCCGATCAGCGCCGTCGTCACCCTGCCCTTGCGCAGCACCCAGGCCAGCGCCATCTGCGCCAGCGTCTGGCCGCGGCGGGCGGCAATGGCGTTGAGCGCCTTGATGTTGGCGATCGACTTGTCGTTGATGAAGGCCGGTCGCAAAGACTTGCCCTGGCTGGCGCGGCTGCCCTCGGGAATGCCGCCGAGATATTTGTCGGTCAGCATGCCTTGCGCCAGGGGCGAGAACACGATCGAGCCGATGCCGAGCCCCTCCAGCGTGTCGAGCAGCCCATCCTCCTCCACCCAGCGGTTGAGCATCGAATAGCTCGGCTGGTGGATCAGGCAGGGCGTGCCGAGCTGCCGCAAAATGTCGGCCGCTTCGCGCGAGCGCTGCGAATTGTAGGACGAGATGCCGGCATAGAGCGCCTTGCCCGAGCGCACCGCATGGTCCAGCGCGCCCATGGTCTCTTCCAGCGGCGTCTCCGGATCGAAGCGGTGCGAATAGAAGATATCGACATAGTCGAGCCCCATTCGCTTGAGGCTCTGGTYGAGGCTCGCCAGCACATATTTGCGGYTGCCCCATTCGCCGTAGGGGCCGGCCCACATCTCGTAGCCGGCCTTGGTCGAGATGATCAGCTCGTCGCGGTAAGGGGCGAAATCGGTGCGCAGGATCTCGCCGAACGCGGTTTCCGCCGAACCGGGCGGCGGGCCGTAATTGTTGGCGAGGWCGAAATGCGTGATCCCGAGGTCGAATGCCTTGCGCACGAGCGCCTGCTTGGTCTTGTGCGGCGTGTCGTTGCCGAAATTGTGCCACAGCCCGAGCGAGATCGCCGGCAGCTTCAGACCGGACCGCCCGCAGCGGTTATAGACCATTGCCTCGTAGCGGTTCTCGGCGGCGACATAGGGCATGGGGGAATCCTCGGGATACAAGCGGCGCAGAGATCGCCACCGGATAAATTGAATCGATGCTTGTCCCTAATCATTACCCTCTCCCCGTCGAAACGGGGAGAGGGGTCGCCACCTAGTTTTTCTTTGCCAGCAGCGCCTTCGCGTCCTTGACGCCGAGCGCGGCCGGCCGCTCGCAGCTCGTCTGCATGGCGACATATTTGCCGCTTTCGCCCGAACGCAGGATGCCGGTCATCACATCGACGGCGTGCAGCGCCAACTCCATCGAGCAGCGATGCGGCCGCCCTTCGGCGATCGCAATCGCCATGTCGGCAAGGCCTGCGGTGCGGTAGTTGGYCATCATGCCCTGGCCATGCATCTCGTTCGGCACGCCGAACGGATGGTTCCATTTGGGCAGCTTCTTCACCGGCTTGGCGCTGTCTGTGAAGCGCACCTCGCCGCCGAAGAAATTCGGGTCCGGCACGAAGACGGTGCCCAGTTCGCCATAGAGCTCCATCGGCGCGTGGCCATGGCTCCAGACGTCCCAGGAGGTGTTGAGCGTGATCACCGCGCCATTGGCGAATTCGAGCAGCGCGTGGATGGTGGTCGGCGTGTTGACCGGGATCTTTTCGCCCGCGCGCGGCTTCGACGAGATCGTCCGCTCCTTGGCCGGCGTCGTGGCGAAGGCCGCCACTCGGCTGACCGGCCCGATCAACTGGATCAGGTTGGTGACATAATACGGCCCGATGTCCAGCACGGGACCAGCGCCCGGCTGGAAGAAGAAATCCGGGTTGGGGTGCCAGTGCTCCATGCCGTGGCCCATCACATGGCAGGTGCCGCTGGTGATCTTGCCGAGCTTGCCGCTGTCGATCAGCTCGCGCGCCAGTTGGTGCGCGCCGCCGAGGAACGTGTCCGGCGCCGAACCGATGCGCAGGCCCTTCTTCTCGGCCCGTTTCTTGAGATCTAGCCCCTCCTTGATCGAAAGCACGAAGGGTTTTTCCGAATAGACGTGCTTGCCGGCATCGAGCACCGCTTTTGAGACTTCATAGTGCACGGCTGGGATCGTCAGATTGACGATGATGTCGATCTCGTCGTCCCTGAGCAGGTCACTGACCGTCTCGGCGCGCAGCTTGAACTCCTTCGCGCGCGCCGTCGCGGCCTCCATGTTGATATCCGCGCAGGCGCGCATCTTGATGCCGCGGAACAGCGGCGCCAGCGAGAAATACGCTTTCGAGATGTTGCCGCAGCCGATAACGCCTACGCCAAGTTTATCTGCCATTTTCGATTACTCCTGCCAGCTCTTGGCTGCCGCGATCGAGCGGCGGGCATAGCGCTCGATGTCGTTGGGGTTGTCCTGCTCCATGATGAAATACTGCGCCGCGCTCTTGGCTCGCAATGCCTTGAACAGRCCCGCCCAGTCGACCGTGCCGTGGCCGACATCCGACCAGCCGTCCTCGTCCAGCCCCTCGCCCGGCTTGGCGATATCCTTGACGTGGACGGCGACGATGCGCTTGCCGTGTTTTTCGATCCAGGGCAACGGATCGGCGCCGCCGCGGATCACCCAGGCGACGTCCATTTCCCAGCCGATGTCGGGCGCGGCGGACAGGATATGGTCCTGCGGCACCGAGCCGTCGGCGAGCGCCTTGAACTCGAAATCGTGGTTGTGCCAGGCAAAGCCGTAGCCGGCCTTCTTCGCCGTTTCGCCCACCTTGGCGAGACGCTCGCCGAAGCCGCGCCAGCCGGCGGCGTCGGACGGACGCTGGTCGGGCATCAGATAGGGGCAGATCATAAGCGTGATGCCGAGCGCGTCGGCGATTTTGCGCACGCCGTCGAAATCATTCTCCAGCGCGTCGATCGAGAAATGCCCGGTCGGCATCGCCAGCCCGTTCTTGTCGAGCTCGGCGCGGAGCGCTTTGGGATCGTCATAGACGCCGCCGAAGCCTTCCACTTGGCTGTAACCGAGCTGCCCAAGCATTTTCACCACGCCGTTCCATGGCTGGAAATTGCGGGCGCTGTAGAGTTGGAATGACCAGTTCATCTGTCCTGTCCGTGCTGTTGGTCCTGGGAGGTTAAATTCGGTCGCCGGTTTGGGCGTCGAAGAGCGAGGCGCGCAGCGGATCGAAGCCGATGCTGACCGCATCGCCGTTCTTCGGCGTGCGTTCGGAGGTGACGCGCACGGTGAAGTTCTGCTGGCCGAGCTTCAGCCACACCAGCGTGTCGGAACCCATCGGCTCGACGACCTCGACATTGGCCGTCGCGGTGAAGGGCCAGCCCGTGCCGCTGTTGAAGGCGACATGCTCGGGCCGGATGCCGAACACGGCGGGGCCAGGCGCCGGTTCCTTCTCGAAGGCATAGGTCGCAAGCGGGATGCGCACATCCTCGACGGCAAAGTGCCAGTCGCCGCCGGCCTTCTCCAGCCTGCCGTCGATGAAGTTCATCGCCGGCGAGCCGAGGAAGCCGGCGACGAAGCGGTTGACGGGGCGGTTGTAGATCGTCTGCGGCGCGTCGAGCTGCTGGATCACGCCGCCCTTCATCACCGCGATGCGGTCGGCCAGCGTCATCGCCTCGATCTGGTCGTGGGTGACGTAGATCATCGTGTTCTTCAGGCGGCGGTGCAACAGCTTGATCTCGACGCGCAGCTCCGAGCGCAGCTTGGCGTCGAGATTGGAGAGCGGCTCGTCGAACAGGAAGACGTCGACGTCGCGCACCAGCGCGCGCCCGATTGCCACGCGCTGGCGCTGGCCGCCGGACAGCGCCGAGGGCTTCCTCTGCAACAGCGGCTCGATCTGCAGGATCTCGGCGGCGCGGGCGATGCGCTTGGCGATCTCGTCCTTCGCCACGCCGGCGACGCGCAGGCCGAAGGAGAGGTTCCGCTCCACCGTCATCTGCGGGTAGAGCGCGTAGGACTGGAACACCATGCCGATGCCGCGGTCCTTCGGCTCTTCCCAGGTGACGTTCTTGCCCTTGATGAAGATGCGCCCGTCCGAAATGTCGAGCAGGCCGGCGATGCAGTTGAGCAAGGTCGACTTGCCGCAGCCGGACGGCCCAAGCAGCACGATGAACTCGCCATCGGCGACATCCAGGTTGAGCGTCTGCAGCACCGAGACGGCGCCGAAATTGAGCGACAGGTCCTGGATCGAAACGCTGGGATTGGCGATTTCAGCTGCCATCATCATCCTTTCACCGCGCCGGCGGCGATGCCGCGCACGAAGAGCTTGCCGGAAATGAAGTAGACGATGAGCGGAACCAGCCCCGTCAGGATGGTCGCGGCCATGTTGACGTTGTATTCCTTCACGCCCTGCACCGAGTTGACGATGTTGTTGAGCTGCACCGTCATCGGATAGGTGTCGGGGCGGGTGTAGACGACGCCGAACAGGAAGTCGTTCCAGATGCCGGTCACCTGCAGGATGATGGCGACCACAAAGATCGGCAGCGACATCGGCAGCATGATGCGGAGATAAATGCCCCAGAAGCCGGCGCCGTCGACGCGTGCCGCGCGGAACAGCTCCTCCGGCATCGAAGTGAAATAGTTGCGGAACAAGAGCGTCAGGATCGGCATGCCGAAGATCGAATGCACGATCACCAGGCCGGTCAGCGTGCCGTAGATGCCGATCTCGCGCAGGATGATGACGATCGGATAGATCATCACCTGGTAGGGGATGAAGGCGCCGACGATCAGGATGATGAAGAAGGTGTCGGCGCCCTTGAAGCGCCAGTTGGCCAGGGCATAGCCGTTCACCGAGGCGATCGCGATCGAGAGCAGCACCGACGGCACGGTGATGYGCACGGAATTCCAGAAACCGCGCGAGAGCCCGTCGCAGTTGAGCCCGGTGCAGGCGCTCGCCCAGGCTTTGACCCAGGGCTCGAAAGTGATCTCCATCGGCGGCGAGAAGATATTGCCGAGGCGGATTTCCGGCATGCCTTTAAGCGAGGTGACGATCATCACGTAGAGCGGCAGAAGATAGTAGAGCGCCACGACGATCAACGTGCCGTAGAGGAAGATGTTGCGGCGCGACAGCACGTGCCGCGGTTTCGGCCCGCTCGGGCCGGTGGCATGGCGCCGCAGCGCCTGTGCGCTGGTGGACAGGGAGGCGACGTCAGCCACGCTTCTTGCCTCCGAATTCGAGATAGGCCCRTGGCACGATGACGATCACCACAGACAACAGCATCATGGTCGAGGCGRCAAAACCCTGGCCGAGATTCTGGGCGAAGAACATGTAGTCGTAGACATATTTGGCCGGCACTTCGGAGGCGATGCCGGGGCCGCCGCTGGTCTGCGCCACGACCAGGTCGTAGACCTTGACGATGCCGGCGGCGATGATCACCAGCGTGGTGATGAAGACCGGCCGCATCATCGGGATGACGATGAAGAGATAGGTCTTCCAGGCGGGAATGCCGTCCACCCTCGCCGCCTTCCAGATATCCTCGTCGATGCCGCGCAGGCCGGCGAGCATCAGGCACATGATCAGCCCCGTGCCCTGCCAGAGCGCGGCGATCGAAATGCCGTAGATGACGATGCTGGAATTGTAGAGCGGGTCGAAGCTGAAACTCGTCCAGCCGAGGTCGCGCACGACGCGCTGCACGCCGAAATCCGGATTGAGCAGCCATTGCCAGACCAGCCCGGTGACGATGAAGGACAGCGCGAAAGGATAGAGGAAGATGGTGCGGAACGTGTCCTCGAAGCGGATCTTCTGGTCGAGCAGGGCTGCAAGCAGGAAGCCGATGACCAGCGAGAACAYCAGCGAGATCGCGCCGTAGATCAAAAGGTTCTCGATCGACACCAGCCAGCGCGATGTCGACCAGAGCCGGTGATACTGGTCGAGCCCGACGAAGTTGAGCCGCGGCAACAGCTTCGAATTGGTGAAGGAATAGACCACCGTCCAAGCCGTGCCGCCRACGAACACCACCAGCGCGGTGAGCACCATCGGGATCGATGCGACCTTGGCGTTCAGGTTACGGAAAAGCTTACTCGGGCGTTCGCTGTTGCTCATCTCGGCAGCCGGGCTGGGACAATGAGGGCGTCATGCTCCCRACCCCGCTGGAATGGGGCCGGGAGCCGGCGGGGGCGCCGGTTGTTCAGTCCGCTGAGCCGATGATCTCGGCGAAGCGCTTCTGCGCCTCTTCGAGCGTCATATCGGGCTTGGCGAAGAACTCGGAGAACAGGTCTTCCTTCTGCTTCTGGCTGTCTTGCGAGAGCAGTTGGTCCGTCCACGGCATGACGGCGCCCTTGGCGAGAATGGCGAGGCCCTTCTTCATGCAGTCATTGGCCGTGTTGAGGTCGACGTCACCGCGCACCGGCAGCGAGCCCTTCTTGAGATTGAAGGCGACCTGGGTCTTCGGATCGAGCAGGGTCTCGGCAAGCACCACCTGCGCCTTGGCCTTCGCCTCGTCCTTGAGCAGCGGGAAGTAGAAGGCGTCGCCGCCGGTGGCTATGACTTCATTCAGGCCGAGACCGGGCAAGCAGGTGTAGTCCTTGCCGGCGGTCTTGCCGGCGACCTGGAACTCGCCCTGCGCCCAGTCGCCCATGATCTGGCCGGCGGCCTTGCCGGTGATGACCAGATTGGTCGCCTGGTTCCAGTCCTGGACATTGGTGTTCTTGGCCATCTTGCGGGCGTCGTCCGCCGCCTTGAACACCTTGGCGATCTCCGGACCGGCCGCGAAGGCGGCGTCCTTGTCCTTGTAGACCTTGAGGAACGTGTCGGTGCCGCCGACCGCGGCCATCAGCACGTCGAAGGCGCCCGAGGCCTGYCAGGCCTGCCCGCCGACCGCGAGCGGGATGATGCCGGCCTTTTCCAGCGCCRGAGCGTCGGCCACGAATTCATTCCAGTCCTTCGGCAGCGGCAGTCCGGCCTTCTGGAAAGCCTCGTTGGACAGCCACAGCCACTGCCAGGAGTGGATGTTGACCGGCACGCAATAGATCTTGCCGTCGATGGTGCAGCTGTCGAGCAGGCTCTTCGGCCGCACGATCTCCGTCCACTTGTCCTTGGTGGCGATGTCGGTGAGGTCGCGCATCAGCCCGGCCTGCACCAGTTCCTCGGCCTGACGGCCGTGGTTGAACTGGGTGGCGCCCATTGGATCGCCGCCGGTGATGCGGCTGATCATGATCGGCCGCGCCGTGCCGCCGGAGCCGGCGATGGCGCCGTCGACCCAGTGATTGCCCGTCGCGTCGAATGCCTTGGCAAGCTCGGCCACCGCCGCCGCCTCGCCGCCCGAAGTCCACCAATGGGTGACTTCCAGGTCGGTCGCGGCYGCCGGACCGGCGACGTTGAGCGCAACCGTCGCGGCAAAGGCGGCAGTCAGGAATTTGTATCGCATTTCGGCTTCCTCCCAGAATCTGAAACGTTACAGATTTTCGATACGGCAAATGACCCGCATAGGCAACCCCTCGCCTCAAGGCAGATTKAGATTTTTTCGAGCCGCGAACAAAATCTTTCTATCAAAGCGCCAATGCCGGCATCAAAGTGGCCGRCCGGCGCCGGAATCGATCCCGAAACGATATTTCTTTGTGATTCCAATGGCTTTCAGCTCACCTCCGCATCCAGATGTGAATGGTCGCGATCTTGCCGGTCAATCRCGAAGATTGGCAATCTGTAACGTTTCAGTATATTGAACCCAGCCACGGGCCAAGGGTCGCGCAATTGTCAACACCGCACGATTGCCGGTCGGCCCCGCGGCTGCTATGCGCCTGACGGGCGGGACGAATGGATAGACGGGTAACGAAGAAGGGCGACGACGACGCGTCGGGCAAGGAGCGGCCGACGCTGAAGACGCTTGCCTTCATGACCGGGCTTGGCGTCACGACGGTCTCRCGCGCGCTGAAGGATGCGCCCGAGATCGGCGCCGAGACCAGACGTCGCGTCCAGCTCGTCGCCAAGCAGATCGGCTATCGTCCGAACCGCGCGGGCGTGCGCTTGAGGACAGGCAAGACCAACGTCATCTCGCTTGTGCTGAACACCGAGCACGAGCTGATGAGCTTCGTCTCGGACATCATCTACGGCGTTACCGAGGTGATCGCCGACACGCCCTACCATCTGATCGTCACACCCTATTCACGCTCGCAGGATCCGCTCGACCCGGTGCGCTACCTGGTCGAGACGGGCTCGGCCGACGGCGTCATCATCTCACGCACCCAGCCCAACGACCCGCGGGCGCGCTACATGCTGGAGCACGGCATTCCCTTCGCCACGCATGGCCRCACCGACATGGGGTTGGTGCATCCCTATCACGACTTCGACAATTACGCCTTTGCCGGGGAGGCCGTCCGCTATCTCGCCGGCAGGGGCCGCAACCGGCTGGCGCTTGTCACCCCGCCGGTCGGCCTCACCTATTACGGCCATACGGTGAACGGCTTTGCCGATGCGCTGAGCGAGGTGGGGGCCTCAGAGGTGCCGTTCAACACCGTCTCCATCGACCAGTCGATCGAGCAGATCAGGACGCGGACCGCGCAATTGATGCGGCGCAAGGACCGGCCCGACGGCTTCGTCAGCAGCGCCGCCGCCGCGACGCTTGCCATCGTGGCCGGCATCGAGGACGCCGGGCTGCAGCTCGGCCGCGACGTCGACGTGGTGTCGAAACAATCGTCCGAACTGCTGCATCTGTTCCGACGGGAACTGCTCGTCGTCAACGAGAATTTTAGGCTCGCCGGCTCCGAGCTCGCCCGCGCCGTGCTCGGCTGGATTGGCGGCAAGGACCCCGGCTCGCTGCAATCGCTCAGCACGCCGAGCGAGGTTTTGCCTTATCGCGGATAGTCCTGGTTCCTGACCAAATGATTTTGCCGGGTTGCGACCACGGCGGAGATTTGCCGGAACCCCTCAGCTTCGTCATCCACGGGCGGAGCGGAAGCGAAGCGGACGCGCAGACCCGAGGATCCATTCCGTGAATTCCGAGAGCTGCAGCGATGCAGACAAAGGTGCTGTCGGAGCGCTTTACTGGACCGCTGCATTCTATGGCAGGCGTCACGGCATGGATCCTCGGGTCTGCGCCGCGTCGCTTCGCTCCTTGCTTCGCCCGTGGATGACGACGGGAGAGCCGTCTGAGCCAAACCTAAGCTGCCCCGCTCCCCCACGGCCCGTGAAACGCGCCCTGCTCGCCGATCCGCTCAAAGCCATGCGCGCCGAAGAAGTCGCGCTGCGCCTGGATCAGGTTCGACGTGCCGCGTCCCTGCCGGTAGCTGTCGAAATAGGCGAGCGCCGAGGACAGCGCCGGCACCGGCGAGCCGGCCTCGGAGGCGCGCGCCACGATGCGCCTGAGCGACGGATGCGCCTCCTTCATCATGGCGATGAAGGCCGGCGCCATCAGAAGGTTGGTGGAAGCGCTGCCGGAACCGAGGGCCTCGGCCATCGTGTCGAGCATCTGCGAACGGATGATGCAGCCGGCGCGCCAGATCTTGGCGATGGTCGGCATCGGCAGGTTCCAGTTGAACTCCTTCGAGGCGCCGCTCATCACCGCGAAACCCTGCGCGTAAGCCGCGATCTTGCCGGCGAACAGCGCCAACTCCAGATCCTTGAGCAGTGCGGCCTTGTCACCTGAAATCTTCTCGACGCCTATATTGCCATAGGCCTTTTCCGCCGCCTGCCGCTCGTCCTTGATCGAGGACAATACGCGCGCCGCCACCGCGGCCTCGATCGCCGTCGCCGGAATGCCGAGTTGCTGCGCCTCGATGACCGACCATTTGCCGGTGCCCTTCTGCCCCGCGCGGTCGAGGATGATGTCGACCACCGRCTTGCCGGTCTTGGGATCGTCGGCGGCCARCACCTTGGCGGTGATCTCGATCAGGTAGGAGTTGAGCCGACCCTGGTTCCAGCCGCCGAAAACCTTGCCGATCTCCTTGGGCGCCATGCCGAGCCCGTCGCGCAGGATGCCGTAGATCTCGGCGATCATCTGCATGTCGGCATATTCGATGCCGTTGTGGATGGTCTTGACGAAATGGCCGGCGCCATCATGGCCGAGCCAGGCCGCGCAAGGCTCGTCCTTGAACTTGGCGGAAATCGCCGTCAGCACTTTCTCGACGCGCTTCCAGGATTCTTCGGTGCCGCCGACCATGATCGACGGGCCATGGCGCGCGCCTTCCTCGCCCCCCGACACGCCCATGCCGATGAAGGTCAGGCCCGAGCCGGACAGCTCCGAGAAGCGCCGCATCGTATCGCGGAAATTGGCGTTGCCGGCATCGATGACGATGTCGTTGTCGGAAAGCACGCCGCGCAGTGCCGCGATCTGCTCGTCGACCGGCTTGCCGGCCAGCACCATGATGATGATCGGCCGCGGCGGGCGGATCRCAGCGGCAAGCTCCTCCAGGCTGTAGCAGGGAACGACCATGTCCTTCAGCGCGCCGGCGCTCTCGACGAAAGCGTCGGTGCGCGACGGYGTGCGGTTGAAGACGGCGATGCGGTGCCCGTGCTCGGCGATGTTGAGCGCCAGGTTGGAACCCATCGTGCCAAGGCCGATCAGGCCGATTTCGGCTTTTTCCATCGTTTCTTCCCTGCTTTCGAATGCTTGTTGTGGCCGCGTTTCGGGCGATGCCCACTGTTTCGCAAGATGAATGACGGGCCTTGGCGGCGGCGTCAACCGCCTCGCCGATTTGTGTCGCGTTAGCGCTGAGTGAGATTCAGGTCAGGCCGAGCCGAGAATGGTGGGTTTCGAGAACCGGAGCGGAGCGTACTTAAGTACGTGAGCACCGGAAGCGCAGAAAACCGCCGTTCGTAGGCCGGCCTCACCTGAATATCACTTAGCGCGGATGTCGATCGGCGCCTCGATTTTCACCACCTCGAAGTCCGAAACGAGGATATCGAGCCTTGCGTTCCAGCGGCCGGGCAGCGGAATGACGAGATTGTCGACTCGCCAGGTTCCGTCTCCGGGCTTCGTCGCCGGCCGCTTGATCGGCTCGATGCCGGAATCCGGCTTCGACAGCACCAGCGTCACCGCCTTGGCGTCCAGCGGTCCGAAATCGCCGGTCATGATCATCATCGAAGCAGCGACCTCGCCGGCATGTCCAGGCGTGATGCTGAGATCGGCCATCGCCTTCAGCGTGTGGATGTGGATCGACGCCGGCTGCGCCGCGGCGATCGCCAGCGCGCGCGGCGGCGGAGTGAAGCGCCAGCCGGCGGCGACGCCGAAGATGGCAAGCACGATGACCACCTCGATGCCGATCGAGCGCACCAGCCGCCGCTGCACCTCGGTGTCGCCGGCCTCGGCGGGCGCCGTCAGCGTCCAGCGATTGACCGCGGCAAGCGTGAACAGGAAAAGCAGCAGCGCCAGCTTCAGGAGCAACAGCCGGCCATAGGACGTGTTGATCAACGCTGCCGGCTGCTCAACCTGGATGATTGCCAGCACGATGCCGCTGGCGGCGAGCACGGCGACGACAGGCAGAATCGCGCGGGAGAAGCGCCGGAGAAAGGCTTTTGCCTCCGCCGGCTGCTGCCGTAGCGCAAGGCCGAGCGGCGCCAGCGAACCGGCCCAGAAGGCTATTGCGGTGCCGTGCAGGAACACCAGCGGCCGCGTCAGCCATTGCGGCTCGGCGGCACTGGCATGGCCGCTCGCGGCAAGGGCGGCGCCGACACCGAGCAATGCTGCGCTCGCCGACAGCTTGCGAAAGCCTGCCGGCCCGGCGAGCGAAAGCAGCGCGAGGCCAAGCGCGATCAGGCCGATCAGCACCGTCCAGACGTAGCTCGTCTCCAGCGCGGTCTTCCAGACTGTCGGTGCCGCAAGGCGCGCGAGCGGCGCGCCGAGCCCATCCAAGCCCTGCAGGCCGAGCGACACCGGCGCTGCAACGAGRCCGAAAAGCAGTGCGGAAGCGACAAGGCGTTGGCCGCGGCGCCAGTCCTCGGCCAGCCAGGCGAGCGCGAACGCGCCGCCGGCGCCGAGGAAGAGGCCGGCATAGAGAAAGAGCCTGGCCACCCAGATCGCCCCGCGCAGCGTCCAGTCGACGGCTTCGCCCGCCACCGGCGCGGCACTTGGCGCCCCGATGGAAAACAGCGCCGAGCCGCCGATCGGATGGCCGTCGACCGACACCACCCGCCAGCTGAGCACATGCGTGCCGGATTTGAGCGTCTCGGGATTGTCGATCTCGACCGTCTGGTCGTTGAGGCGGAAGGATGTCAGCGCAAGCTGCGAGCCGTCCGGCCGCACGAGTGTCAGCACCAGCGGCGAGACGGGCTCGCTGAAGGTCAGCGAGAATTTGGCGGGACTTTGCGTCAGCACCGCGCCGTCGGCCGGATCGGTCGCGACCAGCGCCGCATGCGCGAAGGCGCGGCCGGGCATGGCCAATACCGCCATCGCCACCAGCACCGCCACCAGCCAGGAAAGCAGGCCGGCATGCAGGCGGATCGAGGAAGGCTGTGCTGCGTTCATGCCGTCACAACAGGAAATGGTGGCGCGCCCTGATGGAGYGCGCCAACGAAAGATCATTTCTTCGGCAGCAATTTGATGCCGGGCGCCGGAGTTTCCAAGGCGTCCTCGCCCTGGCCGRCCGCCGGGATCTCAATCCAGCGATCGGTCGCGTCGCCGCATTCCTGCACCACCGGGAAATAGAGCATCTGGCCGGCCGGCAGATCGGCCGCCAGCGAGGCGCGGAACACGAACWCGTCATAGAACTCGTCAGGCAAATTGCCGCCGCTCCAATCCACTTCCTTGACGCCGGTGGTCAGCGTTTCGCCATAGAGCTGGTAGGATTTCTCGTACTTGYCCTTCTTGGTCTGCAGYGTCCAGCCGGGCTTGGGCATCGGCTTCACTGAAATCACGCCTTCAGGAATCTGCACGCGCACCGCGGTCGTCGCCTTGCCCTCGCAGCCATGCGGCACGCGAAAGACCGCCTTGTAGGTCGAGCCGACAGCCGCTTCCTGCGTTTCGAGCGTGATGTGGGCGAGCGCGGCATTGGTCCCGAACGCGCAAAGCACGCCCGCCGCCAAAAGATATTTCTTCATGAATTGTCCCTCTGATTTCGAACAGGCGGATTACTCGGCGTGGTCCATGTCCATATCGCTACTGCCCGTCTCGCCCATGCCTTCGACGACAAACTCGACCTTGACGCTACCGGCCTTCTCGAAGGTCAGCGTCGCCGGGAACTTCTCGCCCTGCTTCGGCTGTCGCTTCAGGCCGACGAACATCAGGTGATAGGYACCGGGCTTCAGCGCGACCTTGCCGCCGRCCGGGATCTCCAGCCCACCCTCGACCGGCCGCATGGTCATGACGCCGTCCTTGATGCCCATCTCATGCAGTTCGGCCTTGTCGGAGATGTCGGAGGAAATCGACAGCAGCCGGTCGGGCGCGCTGCCCTTGTTGGTCACAGTGAAATAGCCGCCTGCCACCTTGGCGCCGGGCGGCGTCGCCCGCGACCAGGGGTGCTCGATCTCGAGATCGCCGACCTTGAACTCATGCGCGAGGGCGGCGGGAATGCAGGCGACGAGCAAAAGCAGGGTGAGCACGGCGAGGCCGACGCGATGCTGGAGGTGGAAGGGCGGCGCGCCGCGAAAGGCGAAGGCTTGCGCCATGGAAAGAAGATTGGACATGGTTGCTCCATGAATATGAGGATCGCGCCGCTTTGCGGCCGCGACAGTCTGATCTTTGGATGAATAGGCTCGCGGAAGGTTCCGCGGATCAGACCATTGCCGGCGGCGCGCGCGGATTGGCCGGAGAGCGATCACGGGCGAAGTCGAGATGCTGGAAGGCCGGGACCACAAAAGCGACGGTCTCGAACGCCGTCGCCCCATGAAGCGCACTCGCTTCCGGCGGCGGCAGATGCGCCGGCGAAACCATGCTGCAGCCGAGCGAGCAGCAGGCCGGCATGTGCTGCTGGTGGGAATCCCCACCGGGTGGTTTTACGGCCCCTTCATGCGTGCAGATGACGTTGCCGAAGGCGTCGAGCTGCGACGGCGCGCCGAAGGCGAAAGCGCCGAGAGAGGACTGAAGCAACAGAAGCAGCGCCGCGACGAACGCGGCCGGCATGCTCCATCGTTTCAGCCCTATATCCAACGCCAAGCCTCTCCCGGAAACTTGATGGACCCTAACATGGACGATGCGGCCGGAAAATCGGCAAAACCGCGCTGCGGCAACACGGCACGACGCGTCTGTTCTTGTGGGTCTGTTGAGATTCAGGTGATGCCGGCCTGACCTGAATCTCAACAGACCCTAGGCGGGCTGCGCCTGCCGTCCTTCGGGAATCGAGCTCAGCAGCGTCTGGCGCGCCGACTTCAAATGCTTGCGGCAGGCGGCGTCAACCTTGCCGGGATCGCGCGATTTCAGCGCCGCGATATAGGCAAGATGCTCCTGCACGGCGACTTCGTTGCGCTGGCGCTCCTCGGCCTTGTTCCATTGGTAGTGGTAGTGGAAGATCATCGCGATCACATCGTAGAAGTCGACGATGAAGCGGTTGTGCGAGGCGCGGTGGATCAGCCGGTGGAAGCGCTCGTCGAGCTCGGAGAATTCGTTGAAGCGCGTGGCGATCTCGCTGGCGAGCTGGCGATGCTCGACCTCCAGCCGGTCGAGATCGGCCCACACCGCGCTATCCTCCGGCAGCGCGGCGAAAGCCGCTGCCGAGCGCAGCTCGAACATCTCGCGGATTTCGGTCAGTTCCAGCGCGAAGGCGCGCGTGAACCCCTTCAGCACCCAGTGGCTGTTGCGCCGCTTCTCGATCAGCCCGAAGCGCGAGAAGCGGATCAGGAACTCGCGCACGCTGGTGGTGCCGACGCCGATCTCGCGCGCCAGCTCCAGTTCGTTGATCTGCATGCCGGCCTCGGCGCCCTCAGCCAGCAGGCGCCGCATGAAGGAGCGCTCGATGATCTCGGCCAGCGAATCGGTCTCCTCCTCGGGGAAGAAATCCTCCGGCCGTGGCGCCCTGAGCACCGTCTTGCTGCGCTTGTTCCAGGCGATCAGCCCGGTTTCTTCCATGCGCGAAAGAATGCTGCGCACCGTGGTGCGGCTGACGCCGAGCAGCGTGCCGAGCTCCGGTTCCGAAGGCAGGCTCTTGGTTTCGTCGAGCAGCCGCAGACAGCGGTTGAAAGCGTCCTTGTAGACGTTGTTGCTCTTCGACATGCCCCGTATCCCCCAACGCTTGCGGCGGCTGGCCGGAAGCGCGATATGATCGGTCTCCTAGCGCAAGCCTCCGAAAAGCGGAACGTTTTTCGCCGGCTTGCCAACGGGCAGGCTCGGGCATCTATAGGACGCGCGCCACCTGCAGCGAAAAAACAATTGACGCAAAAATGTTTTTTCCCGATAAAAGACATTACCTTTAAAYGGGCGCAAGTCAATCCGCCCGCATTCCCAGGATCACCCAGGACAGCCGCCCGTGACCGTCGCAAACACCATCCTTCTCTCCCCCTCCGATAATGTCGCCGTCGCCAACGGGCGCATCGAAATCGGCACGCCATTGCCGGGCGGCGCCGCCGCGACTGCCGTGATCGAGCCCGGCCACAAGGTGGCGATCAGGCCTATCGCCGCGGGCGAAGCGGTGGTGAAATACGCGCAGGCGATCGGCCGCGCCACGCAAGACATCGCGCCTGGCGAGCATGTTCACTCGCACAATCTGGTGTTCGAGAGCGGCCGCCTGCCGGTGGTGCCGCCAAGCGAGGCCGAGCACGCCACCGAGGCCGACCGCAAGCGCACCTTCATGGGCTACCGCCGCRCCGACGGGCGCGCCGGCACGCGCAACTTCATCGGCATCATCGCCAGCGTCAATTGTTCGGCCACCGTCTGCCACGCCATCGCCGACGAGGCCAATCGCAGGATTCTGCCGAAATATCCCGGCATCGACGGCTTCGTGCCGATCGTCCATGGCCAGGGCTGCGGCATGAGCGGCACGGGTGACGGCATGATGGTTCTGCACCGCACGCTTGCGGGCTATGCGCGCCATCCGAATTTCGGCGGCGTGATGATGGTCGGGCTGGGTTGCGAGGTCAACCAGCTCACCCTCTACGGCCAGAAGGGCGTCGCTGCCGGAAAACGCCATTTCAACATCCAGGAGGCCGGCGGCTCGCGCAAATCGGTCGAGAAGGCGATGGGCGTGCTCACCGAGATCGCCGAGGAAGTCGGCCACCTCAAGCGCGAGCCCATCCCGGTCAGCGAGATCGTCGTCGGCCTGCAATGCGGCGGCTCGGACGGCATGTCCGGCATCACCGCCAACCCGGCATTGGGCGCCGCTGTCGACATCCTGGCCGGCGTCGGCGGCATCGGCATCCTGTCGGAGACGACCGAGATCTACGGCGCCGAGCACCTRCTCGCCTACCGCGCCGCCTCGCCCGAGATCGCCGCCAAGCTCGACGGCTTCGTGAAATGGTGGGAGGACCACACCGCCAAGCACGGCGCCTCGATCGACAACAATCCCTCGCCCGGCAATAAGCGCGGCGGCCTGACCACGATCCTCGAGAAATCGCTGGGCGCGGTCRCCAAGGGCGGCCAGACGCCACTCAACGGCGTCTTCGGCTATGCCGAGAAGGTTTCGGGCAGCGGCCTGGTGTTCATGGACACGCCCGGCTACGACCCGGTCTCGGCCACCGGCCAGGTGGCCGGCGGCGCCAACGTCATCGTCTTCACCACCGGCCGCGGTTCCTGCTTCGGCTGCCGGCCGACGCCGTCGATCAAGGTCGCCACCAACTCGACCATGTATCACCAGATGGAAGAGGACATGGACGTAAATTGCGGCGTCATCGCCTCGGGCGAGAAGACGATTCCCGGCATGGGCCGCGAGATTTTCGAGCTGATCATCGAGACGGCGTCCGGCCGCAAGACCAAGAGCGAGGCGTTCGGCTAMGGCGACAACGAATTCGTGCCCTGGCATCTCGGCGCGACGCTTTAACCTCGGGCCATTATCCCGGCAGCAACGCTACGGGCAGCAAGGAAGCCTGCCTTCACGATTGCGCGACCTTAAGATGGAATGAATATTCCATATTGACAGTAATGTGAAATTATCGTTCCATATCGACAAAGGAGGAACGGAAGCGCCCATGTGCCGCCAGGGAGGAGCTGGCGGAGCCGGACAAAGCTGATCCGGCATCACACAAACGGCACCAGACACCGCTTGCATCGGCCATGGCGATGCATTATCAAAAAACGGTATCTGTTTTTTATTGATAAAGTTCTGTTTGGGCCGCRCCTATCCAGATGGAGCTTCCGAAACCTTCACCAGGCGACTTTAGGGAGGAACCTAATGAAATTCGTGACCAGCCTTCTCAACCGCCGTGCTTTCGTGGCCTTGGCCGCCGCGTCGATGCTCGCCGGCGCGCTGCATTCCGCGCCCGCCTCGGCGGCCGACGTGACCATTCCGATCATCGTCAAGGACACCACCTCCTTCTACTGGCAGATCGTTCTGGCCGGCGCCCGCAAGGCGGGCAAGGACCTCGGCATCAACGTGCCGGAGCTCGGCGCCCAGGCCGAAACCGACGTCAACGGCCAGATCTCGATCCTCGAAAACGCCGTCGCCAGCAACCCGGCGGCCATCGTCATCTCGCCGACAGAGTTCAAGGCGCTCGGCAAGCCGATCGACGAGGCGGCCTCGAAGGTCAAGGTCATCGGCATCGACTCCGGCGCCGACTCCAAGGCCTTCACCTCCTTCCTCACCACAGACAACGTCCAGGGCGGCCGCGTGGCGGCTGACGGTCTCGCCGCCGCGATCGGCGCTGCCAATGGCGGCAAGGTCGAAGGCAAGGTCGCTCTGATCACCGCGCTTCCCGGCGCCGGTTCGCTGGAGCAGCGCAAGCAGGGCTTCATCGAACAGATCAAGGCCAAGTATCCGGGCCTCGAGTTGGTCGCCGACAAATATGCCGACGGCCAGGCCACCACCGGCCTCAACATCGCGACCGACCTGATCACCGCCAACCCGGACCTCAAGGGCATCTTCGCCTCCAACCTGATCATGGCGCAAGGCGTCGGCCAGGCGATCRCCGAGAACAATCTCGGCGGCAAGGTGGCGCTGATCGGCTTCGACAGCGACGAAAAGCTGATCAAGTTCCTCAACGACGGCGTCATCTCCGGCCTCGTCGTCCAGGACCCGTACCGGATGGGCTATGACGGCATCAAGACCGCCTGGGCCGCCTCGAAGGGCGAGAAGGTCGAAGCCAATGTCGACACCGGCGCCAACCTCGTCACGAAGGCCAACATGAAAGAACCCAAGATCGACGCGCTGCTCAACCCGAAGCTCAACTGAGCAGCGTCGTCACACTCGTTTCCGGGGCCTCGCGCCCCGGAAACATCCATCAGGCAATTTGGAAATCCGCCGGCCTGATCTAGCTTTTGACTCCAAGATGCGCGTCAGATGCATCGCTGCATACCCAACGGTTGAGACCAATCTGGGAGGATTGCCATGACGTCGACGGCGCAGGAACTGCACCCGGCCCCCACATTGGCCCCGGGCAGGACGATCCTCGAGCTCAACGGCCTGGAAAAGCGCTATCCCGGCACGCACGCGCTGAAGCCCGTGCATCTCGCCTTCAAGGCGGGCGAGATCCACGCCATCGTCGGCGAGAACGGCGCYGGCAAGTCGACCCTCATCAAACTGCTCACCGGCGTCATGCCGCGCACCTCGGGCGAGGTCATCTGGGAAGGCAAGCCAACGGCTCTGGCGACCCCGCACGAAGCGATGGCGCTCGRCATCAACGCCGTCCACCAGGAGGTGGTGCTGTGCCGCCACCTCACCGTCGCCGCCAACATGTTCCTCGGCGAGGAGGAGTCCCGCTTCGGCCTTCTGCAGCAGCGCGCCATGGTCAAGGACGCGCAGAAGATCATCGACGGGCTGGGCTTCGATCTGCCGGCCCATGTCGTGCTCGGCGACCTTACCATCGGYCAGCAGCAGCTGATCGCCRCAGCTCGGGCTACCGTGCGCGGCACGAAGTTCCTGATCTTCGACGAACCGACCGCCTACCTCACCCGCAAGGAGGCCGACCAGCTCTTCAAGCTGATCCGCAGGCTGAAGGGCGAAGGCGTCACCATCATCTACATCAGCCATCGCATGGAGGAGGTGTTCGAGCTTGCCGACCGCGTCTCCGTGCTGCGCGACGGCACTTTGGTCGGCACCCGCGACATCGCCGAGACCGACGAGGCCGAACTGGTCAAGCTGATGATCAACCGCTCGATCGAGCAGATCTACCACAAGGAGCATTTCACCCCCGGCGCGACGATCGTCGAGACGAAGAACCTCTCCGGCAAAGGCTTCGAGAATGTCTCCGTGACCGTCCGCGCCRGCGAGATCGTCGGCCTCTACGGCCTGATCGGCGCCGGCCGCAGCGAGTTCGTCACCACGCTCTACGGCCGCCACAGGAAATCGGCCGGCCAGATCCTGTGGGAGGGCAAGGAGGTCCAGGTCAATTCCGAGCACGACGCGATAAGGCTCGGCATGGCGCTGGCCCCAGAAAGCCGCCGCGACCAGGGCCTGTGCCTCAATTTGTCGGTCGGCATGAACCTCAACCTGCCGATCTACAAGCGCATTTCCAGCAACGCGCTGATCTCGGGCGCCAAGGAAAAAGCTGAGGCCGACCGCCAGATCGCCGACCTGCGCATCAAGACGCCGACGCGCAGCGCGCTCGCCTCCAGCCTGTCCGGCGGCAACCAGCAGAAGATCGTCATCGGCAAATGGCTGGCGCATGGTGCCAAGCTGTTCATCTTCGACGAGCCGAYGGTGGGCGTCGATGTCGGCACCAAGGCCGAGATCTACCGGCTGTTCTCGACGCTGCTGGCCAAGGGCGCCGGCATCATCCTGATCTCATCCTATCTGYCGGAAGTCTACGAGCTTKCCGACACGCTGCATGTGTTCCGGCGCGGCAAGCTGGTCGCCACGCATGGTTTCCGCACCGCGAGCCACGAGGACATTCTGGGACAGGCACTGGCCRAGAAACAAGAAAAGTCGGGAGGACAAAAATGAGCATCGAGGCGATCCCCGCCGAAAAATCCAAGCGCAATTTCAACGCGCTCTTCGGCCTGACCCTGCTTGGCCTTCTTCTGCTGATGTGGATCGTGCTGGCTGTCGCCACGCCGTCCTTCGCCACGGCGCTCAACATCACCAATCTTCTGCGCCAGGGCTCGTTGATCGCCATCTTGGCCGTCGGCCAGACCTTCGTCATCATCACCGGCGGCATCGACCTGTCGGTCGGCGCGGTGGTCGGCTTCACCACGGTGGTCGTCGCGCTTTTGATCAATGCCGGCTGGCCGATCTGGGCGGCGGTGCTGGCGACCTTGCTGGTCGGCGTCRCCATCGGCCTGTTCCATGGTTTCGGCATCGTCAAGATGGGCCTGCCGCCCTTCATCATCACCCTGGCCACCATGACCTCGCTGCGCGGCATCGGCCTTCTGATGACCAACGGCAATTCGATCTCGATCAACAGCGACCCGTTCCAGGCATTCTCTCGTGGTTCGTTGTTCGGCATCCCCTATCTGTTCTGGATGGTGATCCTGGTCGCCATCCCGTCCTACATCTTCCTGCACCACACGCGCTGGGGCCGCTACCTGTTCTCGGTCGGCTCCAACGCCGAGGCCGCCCGCTTGTCGGGCGTCAACGTGCCGCGCACCATCTTCATGGCCTATATCCTGTCCGGCCTGCTGGCCGCCTTCGTCGGCGTGCTCTTGGCCTCGCGCATCGGCATCGGCAACCCGACACAGGGCGACACCTATGAGCTGCAGGCCATCGCCTCGTCGGTCTTCGGCGGCACCTCGCTGTTCGGCGCCATCGGCTCCGTGCATGGACCGCTGATCGGCTCCTTCATCCTGTCGACGATCAACAACGGCGCCAACCTGCTCAACGTCAACACCTTCTGGCAGCGCGTCATCACCGGCCTGCTGATCATTGTCATCGTCTACTTCGACGGCCTGCGCCGCCGGGGCAAATGACTCCTCCCTGAAACTCCGCGCCGRCCCCGCATGCCGAGGCCGGCGCTCCTTTTTGAACACTGGATCTGCCATGAAAGCCGTCGTCTGCCGCTCGCCCGGCGAGCTTGTCCTCGAAGACCGCGCCGACCCGGGGGCGCCTCCGCCCGGCTGGGCGCGTGTCGCTGTCAGCCATGTCGGCATCTGCGGCACCGACTATCACATCTTCGAAGGCAAGCACCCTTTCCTGGCCTATCCGCGCATCATGGGCCATGAGGTTTCGGGCACCATCGTCGATAAGGGGGATGGCGTCGATCTTGYGGTCGGCGAGCCGGTCATCATCAACCCCTATATTTCATGCGGCAAATGCATCGCCTGCCGGCACCGCAAGCCGAATTGTTGCGTGAAGATCGAGGTGCTCGGCGTCCACCGCGACGGCGCCATGTGCGACGAAATCCTGGTGCCGGCCCAGAACCTTTATCCCGCGAACGGCCTCTCGCTGTCCGATGCCGCTGCGGTGGAATTCCTGGCGATCGGCGCGCACGCCGTGCGCCGCTCATTGGGCGCGCCCGGCCAGCGCACGCTGGTCATCGGCGCCGGCCCGATCGGTCTCGGCACGGCGATCTTCGCCCGCATCGCGGGGCTCGACGTCAGCCTGCTCGACATGAGCGGCGAGCGCCTCGGCTTCGCCGAAAAGGAGCTTGGCTTTGCCGCGCTCGACACCTCGAAGGCGACAGCCGACGAACTGGTGCGGCAGGCGACCGGCGGCGAAGGGTTCGACCTCGTCTTCGACGCGACCGGCAACACGCAATCGGTGCAGTCGGCCTTCGCCCATGTCGCGCATGGCGGCACGCTGGTGCTGGTCAGCGTCGTCAAGGACGACATCGCCTTCTCCGACCCCGAGTTCCACAAGCGCGAGATGACGCTGATTGGCAGCCGCAATGCCCTGAAGGCCGATTTCGAGCATGTCGCGGCCTCGATCCGCAACGGCGCCGTGCCGTTGAACAAGCTCGTCACCCACCGCACCACGCTCGCCGGAACGCCGCGCGACCTGGCGCGATGGACGCATGAGAAGTCGGGGCTGATAAAGGCGGTGATCGAGGTGGGGTGAGGCGCCGGTTCCTTAGCGCGGAAATGCCGGCGGGACAGCACCCCCTCTGTCCTGCCGGACATCTCCCCCGCAAGGGGGGAGATTGGACGTCGCGTCCGCTTTCGCCAATCGCCAACGTCGCAGGATGAAAAGCGCCGGCGGCGCAACTGCCGATCTCCCCCCTTGCGGGGGAGATGGCCGGCAGGCCAGAGGGGGGTGGGCGGGAACGCGGCGCCTGTTGCTCGTCTCCGAGCCGCCGTCCAGGATCGTCCCGACGGAGCTGCGCCCCTGAAAACCTAATCGCCAGCGGCCAACCTCAACTCCACCCGCTCTGCCGGAAAGCGCGACTCCGCGAACTGGATCGGCTCACCGTCGAGCGTCACGTTGACGGCGACCGTCACCAGCACGATGGCGCCGGGCTGCAGATCGAGCRCTGCAAGGTCGTCGGCGTCGGCGTGGCGCGCCGACAGCACGGTTGAATGCCGCAGATAATCGTTGATGCCGAAACGCTTGAGCGAGGCGGTGATCGACCCCGTCTTGGCCATCGCGTCCTCGATGCCTGCGAAGCGCTTGGCATCGAACCAGGTCGTCGCCCGCGACACCGGATGACCGTCGGCCTCGCCGCGCGTCTCCAGGCAAATGACGGCCGCACCCTTGGCGATGCCCAGCGCCTCGGCAATGCGCCGGCTGGCAGGCTCGGTGGATGACGACAAGAGCGCGATATGCCGCTCGCTCGTCTGCCCCTGCAGCCCCGTCGAGAAGCGCGTGCGCGCGCCGATCGGATAGGACAGCCGCTTGCGCGACAGGACGAAGGTGCCGCGCCCCTGCTCGGCCCTCAGCACGCCTTCCTGCACAAGGGCCGCAATGGCGCTGCGCACCGTATGGCGATTGACGCCGTAGCGCTCGGCCAGCGCGACTTCAGGCGGCAGCGCCGCATTCTCGGCGAAGTCGCCACTTGCGATCCCCTGCAATATCTTGTCGGCGATCTGCCGCCACAGCGACACGCCGTTACGCCTTTCGATGCTGTTCGCCAGTCCAGCCATCATCGCCCCAAGCATTTTTCCCGGGCTGTCATCCACCCGTCATGGACTCCCGTTACGAGGTAGGTATAATTTGTATAGTTGTCTATATCAATAGACAAATTTATGCATGCAAGGAGCGATGCCATGCGAGGACAGGAAGCGCGCGAGCTGGCGGGGCGAAAAGCCTTGATGGCGACGCTGGCGCACGCCGAAGCCGATGAGATCGCCCGTCTCTGGAACGAAGCGGGCCTGCCTTCCGAGGCCGAGCTTTTGCGCGGCCCCGAAACCGGGCTGGTGACCGTGCGCGGACGGATCGGCGGCGGCGGCGCGCCGTTCAATGTCGGCGAGGCGACGGTCACCCGCGCCACGGTGCGGCTGCCCTCCGGCCAGATCGGCCATTCCTATGCGCTCGGTCGCGACAAGGGCAAGGCCAGGCTCGCGGCGATCGCCGACGCGCTCTGGCAGGACCCGGCCCATCGCGAAACGGTCGAGACGAAGCTCGCCGCACCCTTGCGCGCGGCGCTCGACGCGGCGCGCGAGRCCCGGCGCGTCGAGACGGCGGCAACGAAAGTGGATTTCTTCACCATGGTGCGCGGAGAGGACTGATGAATATCGCCACGCAATCGATCGACGGCGGCTTCGCCGACCCGGTCTTCAACGCCCAGGCCGTGTTCCGCGCCATCATGGACGCGATGGCGCGACCGGGCACCGTCCAGGACCTGCCGCAACTCGCCCATCCGCCGGCGCCGTTGTCGGCGACGGCCGGCGCCGTGGCGCTCTCGCTCTGCGACAACGACACGCCGGTGTGGCTCGATCCGCCGCTGCAGGCGGAAGCCCCGGTCAAGGCCTGGCTCGGCTTCCACACCGGCGCGCCATTGGCCAACACGCCGGCCRACGCGCATTTCGCGTTGATCGCCAATCCGAAGGAGATGGCGGCGCTCGACGGTTTTGCGCAAGGCACGCAGGAATATCCCGACCGCTCGACGACACTGATCCTCCTGGTCGACGACCTTGCCTCGGGCCCGTCGCTGCTGCTCGAAGGACCCGGCATCGAAAAGACGTCGATGATCGCGCCTCCGGGCATGCCGCGCCATTTCGTCGAGCAGTGGAAGCAGAACAACCAGCGTTTCCCGCGCGGCGTCGACATCATCCTGGCGGCGCCGGGCAGCCTCGCCTGCCTGCCGCGCACCACCCGCATCAAGACGATGGAGGCATGACATGTATGTCGCGGTGAAAGGCGGCGAAGCCGCCATTGCCAACGCGCACCGCCTGCTTGCCGACCGCCGCCGCGGCGACCGTTCGGTGCCAGCGCTGCGCCTCGACCAGATCGTCGAGCAGCTGGCGCTCGGCGTCGACCGGGTGATGAGCGAAGGCTCGCTCTATGATCGCGAGCTCGCGGCTCTCGCCGTCGTCCAGGCGCGCGGCGACATGATCGAGGCGATCTTCCTGGTGCGCGCCTACCGCACCACGCTGCCGCGCTTCGGCTACACCAATCCGGTCGACACCGGCGCCATGCAGGTCGAGCGTCGTATCTCCGCCACCTACAAGGACCTGCCCGGCGGCCAGGTGCTCGGCCCGACATTCGACTACACCCACCGCCTGCTCGATCCCGAGCTTGCCGCCGGCGCCGAGGTCGAGGCCCCTGCGCAGCGTCCGGTCGAGGCCGAAGCCATGCCGCGCGTCTCCGCGATCCTCGCCCATGAAGGGCTGATCGAGGCCGATGGCGAGATGCCGCTCGACCATGTGCCGGGCGACATCACGCGCGAGCCGCTGCAATTCCCGATGGCGCGCGACATCCGCCTGCAGGCGCTGTCGCGCGGCGACGAGGGTTTTCTG
Source organism: Mesorhizobium sp. LCM 4576 (assembly GCF_001854815.1). Lineage (NCBI taxonomy): Bacteria > Pseudomonadati > Pseudomonadota > Alphaproteobacteria > Hyphomicrobiales > Phyllobacteriaceae > Mesorhizobium > Mesorhizobium sp. LCM 4576. The sequence continues at coordinate 12,040 of NZ_MDDT01000013.1, read as the reverse complement.
CTGGCGCTCGGCTATTCGACGCAGCGCGGCTATGCCCGCAACCATCCCTTTGTCGGCGAGGTGCGCATCGGCGAGGTCGAGCTGGAGYTGGACGTGCCGGAGCTGCCCTTCGCCGTGCCGCTGGGCTCGATCCGCGTCACCGAATGTCAGATGGTCAACCAGTTCAAGGGCTCGGCCAAGGCGCCGCCGCAGTTCACGCGCGGCTACGGCTTGGTCTTCGGCCAGAGCGAGCGCAAGGCGATGGCGATGGCGCTGTGTGACCGGGCGCTGCGCGCCGGCGAGCTCGGCGAAGACGTCGTTGCCGCCGCGCAGGACGAGGAGTTTGTCATTTCGCATTCCGACAATGTCCAGGCGACCGGCTTCGTCGAGCACCTGAAGCTGCCGCATTATGTCGACTTCCAGGCCGAGCTCGGCCTGGTCCGCCGCATGCGCGCCGAATACGAAGCACGGGAAAACGAGGACAAGGCCACCGCCGAGGAAAAGCGGGAGGCGGCGGAATGAATTCAGTGCCCGCTACCGGAATGTCCGCCGCCGCCATCGAACGAGCCGCCGCCCGCGCCGGAGCCACTGGTGCCGGCAACGGTTTCGCCGTGTGGAGGCTCCTTTGGCGCCGGGAGGAACATCTTCCGAAGCGCGAAAGCTGCGATGCCAGCGAACACCAGCAAAAGCACGCCAAGATGCATCCAACCGGTGGAGTCCATCGGGCTCTTCTCCCGCGTCTCGAGCGCCAAAATCATACCACAGAGCCAGCGTGATCGCCATGACCGACATCGCCACCTACAACTTCGCCTATCTCGACGAGCAGACCAAAAGGATGATCCGCCGCGCCATCCTGAAGGGCATCGCCATTCCCGGCTACCAGGTGCCTTTCGCCTCGCGCGAGATGCCGATGCCTTATGGCTGGGGCACCGGCGGYGTCCAGGTCACCGCCTCGATCATCGGCCCGGACGACGTGCTGAAAGTCATTGACCAGGGCGCCGACGACACCACCAACGCCGTCTCGATCCGCGCCTTCTTCAAGAAGGTCGCTCATGTCGCCGTCACCACCGAAACCGCGACGGCGACCATCATCCAGACCCGTCACCGTATCCCCGAGCATCCGTTGACGGCGGGCCAGGTGCTGGTCTTCCAGGTGCCGATCCCCGAGCCGCTGCGCTTCCTCGAGCCGCGCGAGACCGAGACGCGAAAGATGCATGCTCTCGAGGAATACGGCCTCATGCATGTGAAGCTCTACGAGGACATCGCCAAGCACGGCCGCATCGCCACCACCTACGCCTATCCGGTCAAGATCGAGGGCCGCTATGTGATGGACCCCTCGCCGACGCCGAAATTCGACAATCCGAAGATGCACCGCTCGCCGGCTTTGCAATTGTTCGGCGCCGGCCGCGAGAAGCGCATCTACGCGGTGCCGCCCTTCACCGACGTCGTCAGCCTCGACTTCGAGGACCATCCTTTCGAGGTGCAGACCTTCGATCAGCCTTGCGCGCTGTGCGGCGCCGAGAATGTCTATCTCGACGAGGTCATCCTCGACGACCATGGCGGCCACATGTTCGTCTGCTCGGACACCGGCCATTGCGAGAAACGGCGCGAGGCCCCTACCTCCCCCTCGTGGGGAGGTCGCGCCGAAGGCGCGGGTGGGGGGAACGGCCAAGCTTCTCTTTCTTCAACCCCCACCCCGGYGCTGCGCGCCGACCCTCCCCACAAGGGGGAGGGTAAGGAGGCCGAATGACTGACGAACCGCTGCTGCGCGTCTCGGCGCTCTCCAAATTCTACGGCTCGCGCGTCGGCTGCGAGAACGTCAGCTTCGATCTCTGGCCGGGCGAGGTGCTGGCGGTGGTCGGCGAGTCCGGCTCCGGCAAGACGACGCTGCTCAACTGCCTGTCGACCCGGCTGCTGCCTTCTTCCGGCACCGCGAGCTACCGCATGCGCGACGGCCAGTGGCGCGAGCTCTACCGCATGAGCGAGGCCGAGCGCCGCTTCCTGATGCGCACCGACTGGGGCTTCGTCCACCAGAACCCGGCCGACGGGCTGCGCATGACGGTGTCGGCCGGCGCCAATGTCGGCGAAAGGCTGATGGCGGTCGGCGACCGCCACTATGGCAGGATCCGCGCCACCGCCGTCGACTGGCTGTCGCGCGTCGAGATCGACGAGGACCGTATCGACGACGAGCCGCGCGCCTTTTCCGGCGGCATGCGACAGCGCCTGCAGATTGCTCGCAACCTTGTGACCGGACCGCGTCTGGTGTTCATGGACGAGCCGACCGGCGGCCTCGACGTCTCGGTGCAGGCCCGCCTGCTCGACCTGTTGCGCGGTCTGGTCACCGATCTCGGGCTGGCGGCGATCGTCGTCACCCACGACCTCGCCGTGGCGCGGCTTCTGTCACAGCGCATGATGGTGATGAAGGACGGCCGCGTCGTCGAAAACGGTCTCACCGACCGCGTGCTCGACGATCCGCGCGCACCTTACACGCAGCTTCTCGTTTCTTCGATTTTGCAGGTCTAGCGGYATGGTCCCGAACCAAAGGTCCGCGCCAGCGAAAAGTGGAAGCCGGTTTTCGGACCAGACCATGCGGCAAAACAAAGGACTCTAATCATGGCCACTCCGCTTGTCGTTTCCGATGTCGCCAAAAGCTTCACCATGCATCTGCGCGACGGTGTCACGCTGCCGGTGGTGACGGGTGTCTCCTTCTCGATCCGCGCCGGCGAATGCGCTGTGCTCGGCGGTCCGTCCGGTGCCGGAAAGAGCTCGATCCTGAAAATGCTCTACGGCAACTACGCCGTCGATGAAGGCCAGATCATCGTCCAGCATGGCGGCGGCTTGATCGACCTCGCCTCCGCCAGCCCGCGCACCGTGCTGTCCGTGCGCCGGCACACCATCGGCTATGTCAGCCAGTTCCTGCGCACCGTGCCGCGCGTCCCCGCGCTCGACGTCGTCGCCGAACCGTTGGTCGAGCGTGGCGAAGATCGCGAGACCGCGCGGGCTAAGGCTCGCTCCTTGCTCGCGCAGCTCAACCTGCCCGAAAAGCTCTGGGCGCTGCCGCCGGCGACCTTCTCTGGCGGCGAGCAGCAGCGCGTCAACATCGCGCGCGGCTTCATCACCGAGCACCCGATCCTTTTACTCGACGAGCCGACCGCGTCGCTCGATGCGAAGAACCGCGATGTCGTTGTCGAGCTCATCGCGGCCAAGAAGGCGGCGGGTGTTGCGCTCCTCGRCATCTTCCATGATCTCGACGTGCGYGACGCGGTGGCTGATCGTGTCATCGACGTCACCGCCTTCGCCRCAGGGAAGATTGCCGCATGAGCAAGAAACTTTCGGAGGCGCCGCTGGTCCACCCGACGGCGCAGGTCGAAAACTCGACGCTCGGCCGCTGGACCGAGATCGCCGAGCGCAGCCGCGTCGCCGAATGCGAGCTCGGCGACTATTCCTACATGATGCAGGACTGCGCCGTCTGGTGCGCGACCGTCGGCAAGTTCTCCAACATCGCGGCCAGCGTTCGCCTCAACGCCACCAACCACCCGACCTGGCGGCCGACGCTGCATCACTTCACCTACCGCGCGTCCGACTATTGGGACGACGCCGAGCATGAAAGCGCGTTTTTCGCTGAGCGTCGCGCCAAGCGCGTCACCATCGGCCACGACACCTGGCTCGGCCATGGCTCGACCATCCTGYCCGGTGTGACCGTCGGCGATGGCGCGGCCGTCGGCGCGGGCGCCGTGGTGTCAAAGGACGTCGCGCCCTACACCATCGTCGGYGGCGTGCCGGCAAAACCGATCCGCGAGCGTTTCGACCGCCGCACCGCCGAACGCTACCAGGCGCTTGCATGGTGGGATTGGGACCACGCAAGGCTTCGCGCCGCGCTCGACGATTTCCGCGAGCTGGAAGCCGAGGCGTTCCTGGAAAAATACGGCGGCTGATCAGCCGGGCGTCCGCATTTTTGCGTGTGTCCACGAACATGCGCGCATGCTAAAGTAAGGGATGTTTGAGGGGTTCATGCAGCCCTTGCGAAAGGACATCCCCGCCCGGCTGACCACCGCCGCGGAGCCGGCGCTTGTGACCGCTTTTGTGGTTCTGGTCTTTCTTGGCAGTATCCTTGCCGCTATCTGGTTCTGATCCGTTTCGATCTCGCGCGAGAACCCTGATCGTGCCGACCATTCGTCCCGCCACACCGGCCGATACAGATGCGATCTGGTCCATTCTCGAACCTGTCCTGCGAGCCGGTGAAACTTATGCGCTGCCCCGAGACTGGAACCGCGACCAGGCACTGGATTACTGGTTTTCCAATGRCCACGACGTGTTCGTGGCCGAGGAAGCCGGCGATGTGATTGGCTGCTACTATCTCCAGGCCAACCAGCGCGGCGGCGGCGCGCATGTCGCCAATTGCGGCTATGTCACGTCAACGACTTCGAGCGGGCGCGGCATTGCTACCGCGATGTGCGAGCATTCCTTGCAAAGGGCCGCCGAACTCGGCTTCCGCGCCATGCAGYTCAACTTCGTCATCAGCAGCAACGAGCGCGCGGTGAAGCTGTGGCAGCGGCTCGGCTTCGACATTGTCGGCACGATTCCGCAAGCATTCGACCATCCGCGGCTAGGCTATGTCGACGCGTTCGTGATGCACCGCATGCTGTAGGGATGCGCGGGGTTCATACCCTTGACACATGACTCGGACAGGAGGCGTTTCCCCCAAGGAGATCGCCATGCTCGACACAGTCAAACCCTCGCTCGCCGGATTTTTCGAAGGCACCAATCCGACGCCGCCCACCCATCTCGGCACCCGTTACGACACAGCCGGCAACTTCCTCCTCGAACCCGGCAACACCRTCGTCTGCCATCTGGTCGAAAGCTCGCCTTCGCAAGCTGCCATTGTCGAGGTGCGCGAGCGCATGCTGGCCATGCCGGATGCCGATCGCCTCGCCTTCACCCCGATCTCCAGCCTGCATATGACGCTGTTCCAGGGCATCATCGAATACCGGCGCCGCCTTCCCTACTGGCCTTCGGACGTGCCGCTCGACACCGGTATCGACGACATGACCCGCCTCTATCTCGAACGTCTGCAAGGCTTCGAAGGCCACGGCCCCTTCAAGGTCAAGACTGTCGAAGTCGTGCCGACCGGCCTCACCGTCGCCGGCGCCACCGAGGACGATCGGCAGATCCTGAAGGCCTGGCGCGACGCACTGTCAGTGCCGTTCGGCTACCGCCATCCGGACCACGACACCTATGTCTTCCACATCACCTTCGCCTACCAGATCCGCCGTCTCGCCGACGAGCGGGCCGCGGCATGGCAGGACCTGTTCGATGACTACCTGTCCTTCCTCGAGCGCGAGGCTCCGGTGATCGAGCTCAGGCCCCCGGCCTTCTGCAGTTTCAAGGACATGAAGCATTTCGAGGAATTGCTGGTGCTTGGTTGACGCCGATCAGCGACACAGACCAGCATTCCGCGCCAAGCCTGTGACTCGTAACAAAACTGACATCAATCCGACACCCCAGCTTCATCCGCCTGCGCTAGCGAAGGTTAACGGACCTTCGAAACCGCGACGTACCGGAGCTTTGCTATGTCGGCATCATCGGCCACGCTGGAAATCCGCGGCGTAACCCGACGATTTGGCAAGAACACCGCTGTCAGCGACATCAACATCTCGATCCCGCGCGGTCAGATGGTCGGCATCATCGGCCGTTCCGGCGCCGGCAAGTCGACATTGCTGCGCATGATCAACCGTCTCATCGATCCCAGCCAAGGGTCGATTTTTTTTGACGGCGCCGAGGTCTCCAGCCTGCAGGGCTCGCCGCTGCGCCGCTGGCAGCGCGACTGCGCCATGATCTTCCAGCAGTTCAACCTTGTGCCGCGTCTCGACGTCTTGACCAACGTCCTGCTCGGCCGCCTCAATCATCGCTCCACGGTTTCCAATCTGCTCGGCATGTTCACGCGCACCGAATGCGCCGAGGCGGTGGCCGCGCTCGAGCGCCTCGACATCGCCCGCACCRCGCTRYAGCCGGCCGGCACGCTGTCCGGCGGCCAGCAGCAGCGTGTCGCGATCGCCCGTGCCATGATGCAGCARCCCAAGGTGCTTCTGGCCGACGAGCCGATCGCCTCGCTCGACCCGCTCAACGCCAAGGTGGTGATGGATTCGCTGCGTGACATCAACCTGCGCGAAGGCATCACCGTCGTCACCAACCTGCACACGCTGGACACCGCGCGCGCCTATTGCAACCGCATCATCGGCATGGCCGCCGRYAAGGTCGTCTTCGAYGGCGCCCCCCAGGATCTCGACCGCGACGCCGTGCGCACCGTCTATGGCGCCGATGCCAGCGGCGCCGAGATCTCCGAGGCCATCACGTCGACCAGCGTGACCATCAAGCCGAAGATCACCGCATCCGCCGGACCGCTCGAACCAGCCTTCCCTGGCTACTGACGCCGCCGCCCCGGCCGCAGCGGTCTGGGCAAACCGTGGATTTCAGCCGAGCAACCCGGATCGCCCGCCAGCGTCAACGGCAAGACTTGAAAAATCAGAACGCCGCCGGCGCGCAGCCGGAACAACAGGAGAGAGATCGAAATGTTCAGGAAGATGGTTTTTGGGGCGGTTTCGCTGCTCGCCATGGCGACAAGCGCCGCGCACGCAGCCGACATCAAGGAATTCCGCGTCGGCATCCTCGGCGGCGAGAACGAGACCGACCGCCTGCGCAACTACCAGTGCCTCGCCGACCACCTGAAGTCGGAATTCGGCTTCGAGAAGGTGTCGCTGTTCCCGGCCGCCGACTATGACGGCGTCATCCAGGGCCTGYTCGGCGGCACGCTCGACTTCGCAGAGCTCGGCGCGTCCGGCTATGCCAGCGTCTACCTCAAGGACCCGAACGCCGTCACCCCGATCCTCACCACCAAGCAGACCGACGGCTCGACCGGCTACTATTCGATCGGCCTGGCGCTGAAGTCCTCCGGCATCACCGACATCAAGTCGGCCAAAGGCAAGAAGCTCGGCTATGCCGATCCGGACTCGACCTCGGGCTATCTGATCCCGCTGACGCAGATTCCGAAGGACACCGGCGTCGCGAACGACACCTATTTTGCTTCGACCCAGTTCAACGGCGGCCACGAGAACAACGTGCTGGCCGTGCGCGACGGCAAGGTCGACGTGGCGGTGGACGACTCCTCGGGCATCGGCGACTTCAAGAACGGCTACACCTCCGGCACCTTCCACAAGGAAGTCGCCAAGGGCGCCGTCGACCCGAACGACTTCGTCGAAGTGTGGCGCTCGGGCCTGATCCCCAACGGCCCGCTGGTGGTGCGCACCGCGCTGGGCGACGACATGACCGCCAAGCTGACCGCTTTCTTCACCGCCCTGCCGGCGAAGGACAAAGCCTGCTTCGAAGGCGTCGAGGGCGGCGATTTCACCGGCTATGTCCCAGTGAAGCCTGACTTCTACAACGTCATCGTCGAAGCCCGCAAAGCCGCTATCGGCGGCTAAAGGCATCAGGAAAAAGGGCGGCGTTCGAAACGCCGCCCTTTTTGCATGTCCAGATCATGACATCAGCGACCCTTCATTCCGACGCCACCCGCCAGCAGGCCGAAGCCTGGCGGCRCCAGACCTCGCTGCGCCGCTTCTACACCGCGCTTGGTGTCGGCCTGCTGCTTGTCGCCATGTTCGCGACCATGTGGTTCGCCGACGAAGCCAATGCCGGTCACTTCTTCGACCGGCTGCCGCATATCCTCGATTTCCTCAGCTGGCTGGTCCCGAAGGACTGGAACGACGTCTGGCGGGCGCTGTTCGACATCGCCTCGCCCAACGACAAGGGCACGCAGGAATTCAACTTCCCGCTCGGCCGCGTCTATGTCTGGGGCGGCTTCTACATCCCCGAATATTTCGAGCTGATGCTGACCACGGTGAACGTGGCGCTGGTCTCGACTTTCATCGGCTTCGTCTTCGCTGTTCCCTTCTCCTTCATCGCCGCGCGCAACCTGACGCCGAGTCCGATCCTGCGGCTCGTCGTCAAGCGCTTCATGGAACTGCTGCGCGCCTTCCCCGAGATCGTCATTGCCGGCCTGTTCGCGGCCATCGTCTCGATCGGCCCTGTCGCGGCCATCATCGCTATCGGCCTGCATTCGATCGGGGCTTTGGGCAAGCTGTTCTACGAGATCAACGAGAACATCGATATGCGCCCGGAAGAGGGCCTGCGCGCGGTCGGCGCCAACTGGTTCGAGCGCGTGCGCTTCGCCGRCCTGCCGCAGGTGCTGCCCAACTTCATGTCCTACACTTTGCTTCGGATCGAGATCAACGTACGCATCTCGACCGTCATGGGCGCGGTCGGCGGCGGCGRCATCGGCGAAGAGCTGAAGCTTGCCATCTCACGCGGCTTCGGCGCCAAGACGCTGGCGCTGGTGCTCCTGCTCTTCACCACCATCTTCCTCGTCGACCAGTTCTCCGCCTGGTTGCGCCGCAAGCTCGTCGGCGAGCAGGCCTTTCTGATGAGCGCGTGACCATGATCCCGAAAAGTGGACGCCGGTTTTCGGACAAGATCATGGTCAGGACCAAAGGGTAAGACATGCCTGCGATGACCGCCGATCAAGTCAAGGCTATCGAAGACCGCCACCCGCAGATCTTCCAGCGGCCGGCCTACAAGCGCTTCTGGCCGCTGCTGATGATAGCGGGCACGGTGCTCTATCTTGCCTATGCCCTGTGGTTCTTCAGTCTGCCGCAGGTGCTGCGCGAGTCGCACTGGGAGCGCCTGCCGCTTTTCCTGTCGCAATGGATCAGCTACGACCTGCAGCCGGAGTTCCGGCTCGACCAGCCCGAGATCACGCCGAAATATCCGCGCTTCTCGGCGCTCGGCGAAAACCCCAATCCCGATTGGGTGATCAAGAACCCCGACGGCACCTACACCGTCCAGATTGACGGCAGCGCCAAATCTGTAACCTTCGACAAGACCCGGGCGACGATCACGGCCAACGGCGTGACCGTGCCGATATCGCTGACCGGGGGCAAGCCGGTCGTGACCGGCCCGGTGCCCGGCTGGGTGACCGTCCATGACGACGAGATCGTCRCCAAAATGGGTTTTGCCGGCGAGGTGCGCGTCACCGTCGACCGCGTCAAGGTGCGAAAACGCTTTCTCGGTTGGGCGAATTTCGTCTTCGATACGCGCTCGCCCTTCTTCGGCAAACCCTATAGCGAAGTCATCTCGTTGATCGTCTCCGGGCCTGAGCTCAAGCCCGGCACGTCGAACCTCGCTCTGGCCGCCGACAATATCTGGAACAACGCCCAATGGCAGCACGGCGACGTCTGGACGAAACTGCTGCAGACCATCGTCATGGCGTTCCTCGGCACGCTGCTCGGCGGCATCGTCGCCTTCCYGCTTGCCTTCTTCGCCRCCCGCAACATCACGCCGAGCGGCATGYTGAGCCAGGTGCTGAAGCGCTTCTTCGACTTCATGCGCTCGGTCGACATGCTGATCTGGGCGCTGTTCTTCACCCGCGCCTTCGGCCCCGGACCGCTGGCCGGCAGCGCCGCGATCTTCTTCACCGAGATCGGCACATTGGGCAAAACCTATTCCGAGGCGCTGGAGAACATCGACGACAAGCCGCGCGAGGGCGTGCTGTCGACCGGCGCCAACGGCATTTTGGTGCAGCGCTACGGCGTGCTGCCGGAAGTGGTGCCGGTCTTCATCARCCAGACGCTCTACCAATGGGAATCGAACACCCGCGGCGCGACCATCATCGGCGCCGTCGGCGCCGGCGGTATCGGGTTGAAACTATGGGAAGCGATGCGCACCAACTCGAACTGGGCAAACGTCTTCTACATGGTGCTTTTGACGCTGCTCGTCGTCTTCATCTTCGACAACATCTCGAACTTCCTGCGCCGCAGGCTCAGCCGCACGCTGCATGACTATAATAGGTTGCAGGCCGAGCGGGGGTAGTTTCGCGCCTTCGTCATCCACGGGCGGAGCAAGGAGCGGAGCGACGCGCGCAGACCCGAGGATCCATGCCGTTACCTAAGCCGTAGAGTGCAGCGGTGCAGAACTCTGCATCGTTGCGGAGCGTCGACGTCACGGAATGGATCCTCGGGTCTCCGCGTCCGCTTCGCTCCCGCTCCGCCCGTGGATGACGAAGAGAGAGTCGCTTACGCAGCTCTTTTCCACCCGTTCCTAATATGCCGATACCCCTCGCGATAAACCGCCTCCGGGCTCTCGGCGAAATCCCTCCACACCTTGGTCGCCGCCGCCAGATCCTTCAGCGAGCGGCCGAACGCCTCGATGGTCAGCCAATCGTCATAGCCGCTTTTGCGGATCGCCGCGAAAGTCTCCTTCCACGGGATGTTGCCGCGCCCCGGCACGCCGCGATCGTTTTCCGAAATATGGATATGGACGACATTGCGACGATGCTTCGTATAGGCGCCGATCGGGTCGGCCTCCTCGATATTGGCGTGGAACGTGTCGTACATCGCCTTGATGTGCGGCCGGTCGATCGCGTCGATATGCTCGCACAGGTCGGCCATGGTGTTGACCAGGTAGCATTCGAAGCGGTTGAGCGCTTCCAGCCCGATGGTCACGCCTTTCTTGCCGGCATGGTCGCCGATGGYGCGCTGCGAGGCGACCGAGCGCTTTTTTTCGGCGGAAGTCGGCCCGCTGCCGGAGAAGGCGCCGAGCGTCGAATGCAGCGGACCGCTGAGCGTCTTCGCGCCGAGCGCCGCGCTGCAGTCGATCGCCCATTTCATGTAGTCGATRCCGGCCTTACGGGTCGCGRCATCCGGCGAGATCAGGTTCATCGCCGGATCGCCCATGGCCGAGACCGCGGTGCGCTCCAGGCCGATGCGGTCGAGCATCTCACCGAGTTTTTTATAATCGTCGGGCGCCCCGACGAAGACCGGTATCTCGACGCCGTCGAAGCCGGTCGCCTTGATGTCCCTCAGCAGCGCCTCGTGCTTCTTCGAGACACTGGTCGTCCACAAGAACATGCACATGCCGATTTTCATCGACACCCCTCCCCTCTGACGGCTGGCCAACTCCTGCGCCAGCTACGCCACACTCCCCCTCATCCGACCGCTTCGCGGCCACCTTCTCCCCGAGGGGAGAAGAGGTCGGCGCCGGCCCCCTCCTCTCCCCTCGGGGAGAGGTCGGATTGCCCCGAATTGCGTTTGCAATTCGGCTGGCAATCCGGGTGAGGGAGGCTTCCTTAGACGACGCAGCCGTCACCCCTAAAGCTTCGTCCAGGCCCCGTTCTTCTTCGACGATTTCACGCAAGCCTCGATGAAGGCCATCCCTTCAACGCCGTCCGCGATCGTCGGGAAGATCACATCCTTGGCCGGCTTGCCGCCCTTCCGGCGCGCGGCACGGATGGCGCGGGCGGCCTCCTGGTAGATGTTGGCAAAGCCTTCGAGATAGCCCTCAGGATGGCCGGACGGCACGCGGCTGACGCGCGCGGCCACCGGCATCGCGCCGGCGCCGGCTCGCGTGAGCAGTTGCTTCGGCTGGCCGAACGGCGTGTACCAGAGGTAGTTCGGGTCGGCCTGCACCCATTCCAGCCCGCCCTTGGAGCCGTAGATGCGCAGCTTCAGCCCGTTCTCATGACCGGGCGCCACCTGGCTTGCCCAGATCATGCCCTTGGCCGGATGCTTGTTGCCAACCGGCTTGAAGCGCAGCATGACGTTGACATTGTCGTCGAGCTGGCGGCCCGGCACGAAGGCGTCGAGATCCGCCGACAAGGAATCCAGTTCCAGCCCGGACACGAAGCGGGCGAGGTTGTAGGCATGYGTGCCTATGTCGCCCAGCGCGCCGCCGGCGCCGGCCTGCTTGGGATCGGAACGCCAGGAGGCCTGCTTCTGGCCGGTGGCGGCGAGGTCTTCGGTCARCCAGTCCTGCGGATATTCCGACTGCACGATGCGGATGTCACCGAGCATGCCCTTGGCCACCATCTCGCGCGCCTGCCGGATCATCGGATAGGCGGTGTAGTTGTGGGTCAGCACGAACACCTTGCCGGTCTTCTCGACCAGCGCCGCCAGCTTCTTCGCCTCGGCCAGCGAGGTCGCCAGCGGCTTGTCGCAGATGACATGGATGCCGG
>NZ_MDDT01000012.1:0-85711 GCF_001854815.1 Mesorhizobium sp. LCM 4576 | reverse complement strand
CTGCCTCGCCTTCGAGCTTTCCTCCGGGCGTCAGCACTTCATCGTCAATGCCGGCATCGACACCTACGGCGCCCCGGAATTCCGGCCGCTGGCCCGCGCCACCGCCGCGCACTCGACAGCGACGATCAACGACACCTCGTCGGCGCGCTTCAGCCACTCGCTGCGCGTCAGCGATCTTTTGGGCTCGCCCCTGATCGGCGGTCCGCAGCATGTGCCCTGCAAGCGCCTCGACCAGAAGGGCATGCAGGGCTTCGTCGCCCGCCATGACGGCTATGTCCAGCAATTCGGCTTCCTGCACGAGCGCGAGCTGAAGCTCGGCACGAACGGCAACGTGCTTGCCGGGCGCGACCGTTTCCTGCGCCCGGGCAATGCGGCGATCCGCAACAATGGCCGCGACTTCGTCACGGTGCGCTTCCACGTCCATCCCGATATCAGCCTGCTGCAGGACGACCACGACCGGCTGACCCTTGCCGCCGCGCAGGGCGACAGCTGGGTCTTCACCTGCGCCGAAGTGGTGCCGGAGGTCGAGGAATCGATCTATTTCGCCGGTCTGGGCGGCCCGCGCCGCAGCCGGCAGATCGTGCTCGCCTTCAAGGCCTCGGCAATTGCCGAGGTCCACTGGCAGCTGACCCGCACCGATATCGCCGGCTATCCCGAGAACAACTGAGTTGCAAATCCGGCTGCGAGCTTGATTTCCGGGGCTCATATGCTAGGGCCGGCCAACGTCCCTTCCAACAGCTCTGAAAGGCCGCCCGCCATGGCCGTGCCCACGAAAAACATTCCGGCGCCGGATCTCGTTCCGGTGCGCCGCGCCCTGCTTTCCGTCTTCGACAAGACCGGCCTGATCGACTTCGCCAAGGCGCTCGCCGCTGCCGGCGTCGAATTGGTCTCGACGGGCGGCACGGCAAAGGCCATTGCCGAGGCTGGCCTTGCGGTGCGCGACGTCTCCGACCTCACCGGCTTTCCCGAGATCATGGACGGCCGGGTGAAGACCTTGCATCCGTCGGTGCATGGCGCGCTGCTCGGCATCCGCGACGATGCCGACCATGCTAAGGCCATGCGCGACCATCACATCGAGCCCATCGATCTCGTTGTCTCGAACCTCTACCCGTTCGAGGAGGTCCGCCGCTCCGGTGCCGGCTACRCCTCGATCGTCGAGAACATCGACATCGGCGGGCCGGCGATGATCCGCGCCTCGGCCAAGAACCACGCCTATGTCGCCATCGTCACCGACCCGGCCGATTATGCGTCCGTCGTCAACGCGCTGGAGATGAATCTTGGCTCGCTCTCGCTCGACTTCCGCAAGATGCTGGCGGCCAAGGCCTTTGCCCGCACCGCGACCTATGACGCGGCGATCTCGGGCTGGTTCGCCGAGGCGCTCGAGATCGAGCATCCGACATGGCGCGCTTTCGGCGGCCGGCTCGACCAGGTGATGCGCTATGGCGAGAACCCGCACCAGAGCGCGGGCTTCTACCTGTCGGGCGACAAGCGGCCGGGCGTGGCGACGGCAAGGCAGTTGCAGGGCAAGCAGCTCTCCTACAACAACATCAACGATACCGACGCCGCCTTCGAGCTGGTCGGCGAGTTCGATCCCGCCCGCTCCGCGGCGATCGCCATCATCAAGCACGCCAACCCTTGCGGCGTCGCCGAAGGCTTATCGCTGAAGGCGGCCTATGCCAAGGCGCTGGCCTGCGACCCGGTCTCGGCCTTCGGCGGCATCGTCGCCATGAACCGCATCCTCGACGCCGAGGCGGCGGAAGAGATCGTGAAGACCTTCACCGAGGTCATCATCGCGCCCGACGCCACCGACGAAGCCGCCGCGATCGTCGCGGCGAAGAAGAATTTGCGTCTGCTGGTCACCGGCGGCCTGCCCGACCCGCGCGCTGCCGGCACGACGGTGAAATCGGTGGCCGGCGGGTTGCTGGTGCAAAGCCGCGACAACGCCGTGGTCGACGACCTCGAATTGAAAGTGGTGACCAAGCGTGCGCCGACGCCGGCCGAACTGGCCGACCTCAAATTCGCCTTCCGCGTCGCCAAGCACGTCAAATCGAACGCCATCGTCTACGTTAAGGACGGAGCGACGGTCGGCATCGGCGCCGGCCAGATGAGCCGCGTCGATTCTTCCCGCATCGCCGCCCGCAAGGCGCTGGACGCGGCGGAAGCCGCCGGCCTCGCCGAACCGCTGACCAAGGGCTCCGTCGTCGCCTCGGACGCCTTCTTCCCCTTCGCCGACGGGCTACTGTCGGCAATCGAGGCCGGCGCCACGGCCGTGATCCAACCCGGCGGCTCGATGCGCGACGAGGACGTCATCGCCGCCGCCGACGAGCACGGCATCGCCATGGTCTTCACGGGCGTAAGGCATTTCAGGCATTAGCGCCTCTTTCCTTCTCCACTGTGGGAGAAGGTGGATCGGCGCACAGCGCCGAGACGGATGAGGGGTGTTCCAGCGGAGTGAGACGTTGGCTTTCCCTGGAGCACCCCTCATCCGTCGCCTTCGGCGACACCTTCTCCCACAAGGGGAGAAGGGAATTGCGCTACCGCTTGTCCGCCGGATAGGGCGTTCCGACCAGGATCGCCATGCCGATGCCGAGGAACAGGATGATTGCCGCCATGCCGAGCCGTGGTGAATCGCYCATGGCCGTTATGGTCGCCACCATGAACGGCGCCAGGAAGCTGGTCGCCCGGCCCGCCAGCGCGTAGATGCCGAAATAGCGGCCCGACTCGGCGGCGGTGACGCTGCGCGCCATGTAGGAGCGCGACGAGGCCTGCACCGGGCCGAAGGCGAGCCCGATCAGCAGCCCATAGAGGATATAGGCTTTTTCGGCCGCGGTGCCGAACAGGCCGCCGGAATCGGCGGTCGACAGCGGAATGAGGCCGAGCAGCGTGAAACCTGGGCCGGTCGAGACGACGCCGATCGTGGCGACCGACAGCATCGCCAGCGAGATCATCACCACCGCTTTAGAGCCGAGGGCCGTGTCCAGCCGCGCCGCGATCCAGCAGCCGAAGATGGCGACGATGTTGAGGATGATGCCGAACAGGCCGATCTCGGTGATCGACCAGTGGAACATGCCGGCCGCGAACGTGCCGCCGAGCGCGAGCAGCGCATTGACGCCGTCCTGATAGATCATGCGCGCCAGGAGGAAGCGCAGTATGCCGCTGCGCTGGCGCACCTCGGCGAGCGTCGACTTCAGCTCCGACAGGCCCTCGCGCACCGCCGGCCCGATCGGAATTCCCTTGCTGGCGTCGGGCGTGAAGAAGAACATCGGCAGGATGAACAGGAAATACCAGCCGGCCGACATCGGCCCGGTGAAACGCGCGTCCTCGCCGAGCTTGGGGTCGAGGCCGAACAAGGGATCGAGGCCGATGATCGTCTTGCCGGTTTCGAGATTGCCGGCCAGGAACAGCACCACGAAGATCAGCGCCACCATGCCGCCGAGATAGCCGAGGCCCCAGGCGACGTTGGAGATGCGGCCGATCTCTTCCTTAGGCACCAGCCGCGGCATCATGGAATCGTTGAACACGGTCGAGAATTCGGCCGCAACCGAAGCCAGCGAGAACAAAAGCACGACCAGGAACAGGTTCGACCCCGGCGCGGCGAACCACAACAAGGTAAGGCTGACGATCTTGATCGTGGCGAAGAAGGCGATCCACGGCTTGCGCGGCCCGGTCTGGTCGGCGATCGAGCCGAGCACCGGCGACAGCACCGCGATAACCAGGCCGGCCGCGGCAATGCCGTAGCCCCAGGCCGCCTGTCCGGCGGTCGGGTCGCTCGCCATGCGCGAGACGAAATAGGGTCCGAAGATGAAGGTGGTGACGACGGTGAAGAAAGGCTGCGCCGCCCAGTCGAAGAACATCCAGCCCCAGATGCCGCGCCCCGATGCCCGCTGCACTGTCTCTACTGCCGCCATGCTTTCTCCCCTGGCATCGCTCGCGTCGGGCGCCATGTCTGCATGTTTTCAACCAGCGATGCAAATGAACAAGCGCGGCGCTGCCGTTGCCTTCCTCGCCCCACGCAATGGGCTACGCTATGCACACATCTTCTGTGATTGACTGATCGACCTGGCTTGATTGCCACGTGGTTCCCCCAATCCGTCGCTGCTTCGCAGCGCCACCTTTCCCCCCTCCGGAGGGAAAGGAAGGGAGCCCTGCTGGACGAGCGCTGACGGCAAAAAGCTTGGCGCCTTTCCTCTACCCCGTCGATCGGGGGAGAGGTGGCTCGGCGAAGCCGAGACGGAGTGGGGGTCGACCAGCGCCACATGAGACAATGCATGCGCCAAGCTGCCATGCACGCTATCGCCAAAGGCCGGCCGCCCTACGAAGCCCCTCTCCGCCTCGCTACGCTCGGCACCYCTCCCCACTGCGTGGGGCGAGGAACGTCACATCCCCGTCAGGTCACTCATCAGGCCCGACGCCACCGACAGCCGCGACACGGTGATGTCGCCGCCTTCGGTCAGCGTCTGCAGCCGCTCGCGGATGCGCGCGACGCGCTCGCCGCCGGCTTCGAGYCAGGCCGCGACCGGATCCGCGGCCGTGCCGTGCGCGGTCAGCGCCGCCACCGCGATGCCGCGGCGCGCCACGCCGATCGTGTCGGTGGCGCGCGACAGCGCCAGCTGGTCGTAATAGTCGGGCGGCATGATCGAGCGCGCCGCTTCCTCGACGCGCGGGATGCGGAAGGCGTCGCTGACGGCGAAGAAGGCCTTGGCCGCGCTGACGATGTCGGCACTGGCGGTGCGTGCGGTGAGCGCGACATCCGGGATCAGCTCGGCCACCTCGGTCAGGGCGAGCTGCCCGGCGAGCCTTTCCGGCGCGCCGCACTTGAACAGGCCGTGCCGCCGCTCCTCGATGCGCTCGCGCGAGAAGGCCGGCAGCAGCGACACCAGCTTCGGCTCAAGCGCCTTGCGGGCTTCCTGCAATTCGGCGATGCGCTGGCTGAGCGGCGCCGAGCCTGCATCGTTCTTCAGGTACCAGCCGCTGGTCACGAAGATAAGCCGGCTAACCGCCTGGTAGAGATCAAGCTGGATCTGGCCGTCGATCTGGTTGTCGAGCGCGTCGATCTCCTTGTAGAGCGCCGGCAGCGCAAAGCCGTCTCGGACCACGGCGAAGGTGCGCACGACATGGGCCGCGGTGCGGCCCGTCGCCTCCTGCAGCCGGTTGACGAAGGACGGTCCGCCGCGGTTGACGAGATCGTTGGCGAYGACGCGCGCGATGATCTCGCGCCGCAGCCTGTGGTCGCGGATCTCGCCGGCGAATTTCTTCGCCATGCGCTCCGGGAAATAGGCCATCAGGTCGCGGTCGAAATGCGGATCGTCCGGCACGTCGCTGGCGACGATGTCGGAGAACAGCACGATCTTGGCATAGGCCAGCAGCACGCCGAGCTCGGCCCTGGTCAGCGGCTCGCCGCGCGCCTCGCGTTCGGCGAGCGCCGCCGGCGAGGGCAGCGTCTCGACCGCGCGGTCGAGCAGGCCGCGCGATTCCAGCGCCGTCATGAAACGTGCCTGGTGYGCGATGTCGGCAAGGCCGCGCTTGCGCGCCAGCGATAGCGCCAGCGTCTGCTGATAGTTGTTGGAGAGCACCAGCGCGCCCACCTCGTCGGTCATTTCGGCGAGCAGCTTGTTGCGCGCCGGCCGCGCCAGCGAGCCTTTGCGCATGGCGGACGCCAGCGCGATCTTGATGTTGACCTCGACGTCGGAGCAGTTGACACCGCCCGAATTGTCGATGGCGTCCGAGTTGCAGCGTCCGCCATTCAGGCCGAACTCGATGCGCGCCCGCTGTGTGACGCCGAGATTGGCGCCTTCGCCGATGACTTTCGCCCGGACATCGAGCGCGGTGACGCGGATGGCGTCGTTGGCGCGGTCGCCGACATCCTGATTGCTTTCCCCGGAAGCCCGCACATAGGTGCCGATGCCGCCGAACCACAGAAGATCGACCGGCGCCTTGAGGATGGCGTTCATGATCTCGACCGGCGTCGCCGTCGTCTTGGCGAGGCCGATCGCGGCGGCGGCCGCCTGCGGCAGCGTGATCGATTTCTGGCTGCGCGAAACAATGACGCCGCCTTCCGACAGTTTCGACTTGTCATAGTCCTGCCAGGACGAGCGCGGCAGCGCGAACATGCGCTGGCGCTCGGCCATCGACGCCGCCATGTCGGGATCGGGATCGATGAAGATGTCGCGATGGTCGAAGGCGGCGATCAGTCTGGTCTGCGGCGACAAGAGCATGCCGTTGCCGAACACGTCGCCCGACATGTCGCCGACGCCGACGACGGTGAAGGACGCGGTCTGGATGTCGCGGTTCATCTCACGGAAATGCCGCTTCACCGCTTCCCAGGCGCCCTTGGCGGTGATGCCCATCTTCTTGTGGTCGTAGCCGGCCGAACCGCCGCTGGCGAAGGCGTCGTCCAGCCAGAAGTGGTGCTTCTCGGAAATCGCGTTGGCGGTGTCGGAGAAGGTCGCCGTGCCCTTGTCGGCGGCGAYGACGAAATACGGATCGTCAGGATCACGCCGCACCACGCCGGCCGGCGGGATGACGCCGTCGACGCCGATATTGTCGGTGATCGAGAGCAGGCTGGAGACGAAGTTCTTGTAAGCCGAGGTGCCGGCCTCGAAGATGGCGTCGCGCCCGGCACTCATCGGCAGCTTCTTGGGATAGAAGCCGCCCTTGGCGCCGACCGGCACGATGACAGCGTTCTTGACCTGCTGCGCCTTGACCAGGCCGAGCACCTCCGTGCGGTAGTCCTGGGCGCGGTCCGACCAGCGCAGGCCGCCGCGCGCCACCGGGCCGAAACGCAGATGCACGCCCTCGACCTCGGAGCCGTAGACGAAGATCTCGCGCCATGGCCTGGGCGCCGGCAGGCCCTCGACCGCCTGCGAGTCGAGCTTGATTGCCAGCGACTGCCCCTTCGCTTTCGTATCGGCTACGAAATGATTGGTGCGCAGCGAGGCTTCGATCAGGTTGAGATAGCGGCGGATGATGGTGTCGTCATCGATATTGGGCACCTCCTCCAGCGCGTCCTTGATCTTGGCCTTGAGGTGCTTGGCCGCCACCGCGCCGTCGCCCTCCGCCGCCGGTCCGAGACGGGCGACGAACAGGTCATGCAGGCCGCGCGCGATCTCGGGATAACGGTTGAGCGCCGCGGCGATGAAATCCTGGCTCTGCGGGATGCCGGCCTGCTGCAGATAGCGGCCATAGGCGCGCAGGATCGTGATCTCGCCCGACCACAGGCCGGCGGTCTGCGCCAGGCCGTTATAGCCGTCATTGTCGACATCGCCGCGCCAGACCGACAGGAACGCGTCCTCGAACAGCGCGCCGCCGTCGGTAAGGTCTATTCGCGCGCCGTAGCTGTTCTCCAGCTCCATGTCGTGGATGAACACCCGATCAGCCGGATCGCCGCCGACCTCGAAGGTGCGCTCGCTGATGACGCGGAAGCCGATATTTTCCAGCACCGGCACACGTCGCGACAGCGCCACCGGGCTGCCGAAATGGTAGATCTTCAAAGCCGCCTGGTGCGGCTTCTGGTCGGCATGGCGGTAATAGTCGATGGCGATCGGATTGACCACGCCGATCTTCGCGATGCGCCCGGCATCGGCCAGCGCCACGGCGGCCGAGAAGGAGTCCCGGTAGCTTTCGGGGAAACGCGCCGCGATCGCCTTCAGCGCCGGATCGCTGCCGGCGGCCTCCGCGGCTTCGGAGAGCGCGTCCTCCCAGGTGCGCACGATGTCGCGGATCGCCGCCTCGATCGTCGACTGCTCGATCTTCGGCGTCTTGCCGCCGGAACGGCCGATGATGAAATGCACGCGCRCCAGCCCGCCTTCCGGGAAGGCCGGGTAATAGGCCGACAGCCGGCCCTCGAACACGGTCTTGAGATAGGCGCCGATCTTCTCGCGCACGACGCTGTCATAGCGGTCGCGCGGCACGAAGACCAGGATCGAGACGAAGCGGTCGAACTGGTCGGCACGCACCAGCGCCCTGACGCGCGGCCGCTCGATGAGCCCAAGGATGGCGCTGGCATGTTTGCGCAGGATGGGGACGGGGACCTGGAAGAGCTCGTCGCGCGGATAGCTCTCCAGCACGTTGATCAGCGCCTTGCCCGAATGGTCGTTCGGGTTGAAGCCGGACTTAGCGATGATGGTCTCCGCCTTCGAGCGCAGATAGGGGATCTTCATCACCGAGCGCGTGTAGGCGGTCGAGGTGAACAGGCCGAYGATGCGCAGCTCACCCGCCAGCGCGCCTTTCGACGTGTAGGTCTTGACGCCGATGTAATCGAGATAGATGCGCCGATGCACCGACGACTTGGCGTTGGCCTTGGTGACGATCAGCGGCTCCGGCCCGTGCAGGAAGGCGCGGATCTCGGGCGTCGTCGTCACCGCCTCGGTGCCACGCCTCAGCACCAGCACGTCGGGATCCGACAGAATACCCATGCCAGGCTTCTCGGCGCGCTCCAGACTGCCGCTTTCCTCGCCGCCGACATATTTGAACTCGCGCATGCCGAGGAAGGTGAAATTGTCGTCGCGCAGCCATTCGAGGAAGGCGATCGCCTCGGCGACGCTCTTCTTGTCGAGCGGCACGGCCGAATAGCGGAATTCGGAAATCGCCTGGTCGAGACGGGCGAGCATGCGCTTCCAGTCGACGACGGCGGCGCGGACCTGCGAAAGCGTCTTGCGCAGCCGCTCGGTGAGGTTTCTCGCCTGGTCGGCGGTCAGCCGCGGGATATGCACATGGACGACGCTTAGCCGGTCGTGCTTGTCATCCTCCTTGCCGGCGTCGCCAAGCACCTCGGCCACACCGTTCTTGCCGTGGCGTACGGTGACGATCGGATGGGTGACCAGCGTCGGCTCGCCACTGACCTCGGTGATCTCGCCCAGGATGGAATCGAACAGGAACGGCATGTTGTCGTTGACGACGGTGATGACCGTCACCGGCCGGCCGCCGCATGCAACGCCCGAATCGGCCTCGACGGCGATGACGCTTTCGCCTTTCCTGTGGCTGGCGACCGCTTGGGCGGCGAGCTCGCCGGCGCGTTCGAGATCGGCCACGTCATAGGCCGCGATGTCTTCGGCAGGCGCCCGTGCCAGCAGATAGTCGGCAAGCCTTGCGGATTTTTCCTCCGCCTTCGCGGCGGCGGCTTTCTTCTTCGGCTTGGATTTAACGCTGGCCATGACGCTTGGTCCCTCCCGTCGTATGCTTTTGCGGCTATCGTAGCAGATGACCGCCGTTTCGCGACAAAGGTTTGACGACGCATTAAAAAATTCGAACCGACGCCGTTGCCTTGCAAGGAGAACGACCCATGAATGACAGGATTACCGCGCTTGACCTTGTCCAGGCGGAGCTCAGCGAGGCGACGAAAGCCTATTTCGACAAATGCCGGGAGAAGCTCGGCCTCGTGCCCAACGTGCTTCTCGCCTACGCCTTCGACGAGAAGAAGCTGCGCGCCTTCACCGACATGTACAACGACCTGATGCTGGGCGAGTCCGGCCTGTCGAAGTTGGARCGCGAGATGATCGCCGTGGTCGTCTCCTCGATCAACCACTGCTTCTATTGCCTGACCGCCCATGGCGCGGCGGTGCGCCAGCTGTCGGGCGAGCCGGCGCTGGGCGAGATGATGGTGATGAATTTCCGCGCCGCCGATCTGTCGGACCGCCAGCGCGCCATGCTCGAATTCGCCGTGAAGGTCACGGAAGAGCCGGCTAAAATCGTCGAAGCCGACCGCGCGRCCTTGCGGCAAGCCGGTTTCTCCGATCGCGACATCTGGGACATCGCCTCGACCGCCGCCTTCTTCAACATGTCGAACCGGGTGGCCGCCGCGGTCGACATGCGGCCGAACCCTGAGTACCACGCCATGGCAAGGTAGGCTTCGCCTGGAAAGCCCGGATCAGCGCGCGGCGATTGCCGCGGCGGCGCCCGCCATCGTCGTGGCRCTGACGCGGTTGGCGATCTTCATGGCCCGCTTGCTCTWGAGCAGCCGGCGCGYCTGCGAAGCGGYCAGCACCCAGGCAAGGTCGATGACGACCAGCACGATGGCCATGGTCAGCGTCAGCTCGACCCAGCCGATGAGGCTGACCGAGGCAAGATCGATGATGGTCGGCAGCAGCGCCAGATAGAACATCATGATCTTCGGATTGCCCAGCGTTACCGCCATGCCGGCAAAGAACAGTTTCAGGGCCGAATCCTCGCGCGGCATCTCGCCTTCCTTGGCCTCGACCGGCGCCGTCCACATCTTGAACGCCAGATAGGCGAGATAGGCAACTCCAACCCATTTCACGACGACGAAGGCGTAGTGGAAGGTCTGCGCCACGACGGCCAGCCCGAACACCGCCAGCGACAGCCAGATGGCCTCGCCGATCCACATCGCCAGCAGGAAGGGGAAGACATCGCGAAAACCCTTCGAGATCACCCGCGCCACAAGGGCCGCGATCGACGGRCCGGGCGAGCCCGCGGCAACGAAGAGGGCGGYGGCGAAGATCAGCAGCGAGGCGAGATGCATGGGGTCGTTTCCTATAGGACGGAAACGAACGATAGCCGATCAGAGCGAATTTGGCACGCCCGGCAAGGGGGCTCGCGTTGAGGATGGAGACAATAGCTGCCAGCGCYGGCGCTGCCCCTCATCCGCCCTTCRGGCACCTTCTCCTCGTAAACGGGGCGAAGGGACGCTGGCGGCGACGATTTCGCCAATCGCAAACGTCGTAGAACAGGAGCCGGCGACGCGGCCAGCCTCTTTCTCCCCGTTCACGGGGAGAAATGCCCGGCAGGGCAATGAGGGGCAGCGCAGACATCCGTGTTTAGCCCTTGCTCCTCCACTGCCACACGTCTAGAAGACCCGCCTCGACATTCATTTCAGAGCATCACTTTGCCTCAGTAACCGCCGGTCTCGCCAACTCCTCCGAATGCACCGCAGGCGCAGCACTGGCGCGTCTGCTCCACTTCATGTGTTCTTCAGGGGGCGGTTCGAGACCGGTTTGGCATTGCTGAGCCGCCGCGTGTGATCCACGCCGACGCCTGACTTCCTGATAACACAGTCTCTCGCCACGCCGTGCCCACACGAGCATGATCCCGAACCGAAGGTCCGCGTCAGCGAAAAGTGGTACCCGGTTTTCGGTAAAGATCATGCTCAACAAAAAGGGGCATCTCGGACATTGCCGGCCTGACGGACTTCCCGACGGGAAGGGCCTACCGGCATGTCCACCTTGCGTGTCCATTGGACGATCGCGCCCGCAATCGCGCCTCGACCTCTCATCAACTGCAACCGGTGCGGCGGCGTCAGGCCCTACAAATGCAGCGAGAAATTCCGCGTCAACGCCAACGGCAAACGCATCGACGTCTGGCTGATCTACCGCTGTACAGGCTGCGACAACTCCTGGAATTTCACCATCCTGGAGCGGCGAAACCGCCGCGATATCGAGCCGGCGCTGCTTACGGCCCTCGAATGCAACGATCCCGCGCTCGTGCGCCGCTTTGCCTTCGATGCCGCCGCGCTGCGCAATCGCGCCGGGCGGGTCGAGGAATTTGCCGACATCACGGTCCATAAGGAGCCGCCTGCCGGCGAACCTGGACACGCGACCGCGCTTTGGCTCGAGCTTCGGCTGGAGGGCACGACGCCTTTGCGGCTGGACCGCTTGCTTGCCGGCGAGCTCGGCCTCCCGCGATCGAGGCTTCAGGCCCTCGAGGGCCGAGGGCGGCTGACCGTCGGATCGGACGGCGCCAGGACCTTGCGCAAGCCGGTTCGCGATGGCCTGGCGGTGCGCATCGATCTGACCGGGGAGGCTGATCGCAACGCCATCCTGTCGGCAGCGTGCCGCTGAAACGAAAAGAGGGAGTAGATACTCCCTCTTTTGAACCCTTGGCTGGAAAGCTTACGCCGCGCCCATCACCCTGGCCGACTTCTCGAAACGCTTGCGCTCGTTCGGGTCGAGATAGAGCTTGCGGAGCCGAATGGTCTTCGGCGTCACCTCGACCAGCTCGTCGTCCTGGATCCAGGCCAGCRCCCGCTCCAGCGTCATGCGGAT
The DNA here is from genome assembly GCF_001854815.1 of Mesorhizobium sp. LCM 4576. Lineage (NCBI taxonomy): Bacteria > Pseudomonadati > Pseudomonadota > Alphaproteobacteria > Hyphomicrobiales > Phyllobacteriaceae > Mesorhizobium > Mesorhizobium sp. LCM 4576. The sequence goes on along the minus strand of NZ_MDDT01000012.1, from coordinate 73,715 downwards.
CGGYGGCGTCAGCTTCACCGCTTCGTCCTTGCCGGCGGCGCGGATGTTGGTGAGCTTCTTGCCCTTGAGCACGTTCACTTCGAGGTCGTTGTCTCTGGAGTGGATGCCGATGATCATGCCCTGATAGACCTTGACGCCCGGATCGATGATCATCGGGCCGCGGTCTTCCAGATTCCACATGGCGTAGGCGACGGATTCGCCCTGCTCGTTGGAGATCAACACGCCATTGGTGCGRCCGGGCAGCTCGCCCTTGTAGGGCTCATAGGCGAAGAACAGGCGGTTCATCACCGCTGTGCCGCGCGTGTCGGTCAAAAGCTCCGACTGGTAGCCGATCAGGCCACGCGTCGGCGCATGGAAGACGAGGCGCTGGCGGTTGCCGCCGGAAGGACGCAGCTCGACCATCTCGGCCTTGCGCTCCGACATCTTCTGCACGACGACACCGGCATGCTCCTCGTCGACGTCGATGACGACTTCCTCGACCGGCTCCAGCAGCTGGCCGTCATCGCCCTTCTGCATGACGACGCGCGGACGCGACACGGCGAGCTCGAAACCCTCGCGGCGCATCGTCTCGATCAGCACCGCGAGCTGCAATTCGCCGCGGCCGGAAACGAAGAAGGAGTCCYTTTCGGCCGATTCCTCGATCTTGAGCGCGACATTGCCCTCGGCCTCGCGCAGCAGGCGGTCGCGGATGACGYGGCTGGTCACCTTGTCGCCCTCGGTGCCGGCAAGCGGGCTGTCATTGACCAGGAAGGACATGGTGACCGTCGGCGGGTCGATCGGCTGCGCATGCAGCGGCTCGTTCACAGCCGGGTCGCAGAAAGTGTCGGCGACGGTGCCTTTCGACAGGCCGGCGATGGCTACGATGTCGCCTGCCTGCGCTTCCTCGATCGRCTGGCGCTCGAGACCGCGGAAGGCGAGGATCTTGGAGACGCGGCCGGTCTCGATCTGCGTGCCGTCATGGTGCAGCACCTTGACCGCCTGGTTGGCCTTCAGCGTGCCGGACTCGATGCGGCCGGTGATGATGCGGCCGAGGAACGGGTTGGCCTCGAGGATGGTGCCGATCATGCGGAACGGGCCGGGATGAACGGTCGGCGCCGGCACATGCTTGACGACGAGGTCGAACAGCGGCGCCAGACCCTGGTCCTTCGGACCCTCGGGGTTTTCCGACACCCAGCCGTCGCGGCCCGAACCGTAGAGGATCGGGAAATCGAGCTGTTCGTCGGTGGCGTCGAGCGCGGCGAACAGGTCGAACACCTCGTTGACCACTTCGATATGGCGGGCGTCCGGACGGTCGATCTTGTTGATGACGACGATGGGGCGCMGGCCCACTTTCAGCGCCTTGCCGACGACGAACTTGGTCTGCGGCATCGGGCCTTCGGCGGCATCGACGAGCACGATCGCCGAATCCACCATCGACAGGATGCGCTCGACCTCGCCGCCGAAATCGGCATGTCCGGGCGTGTCGACAATGTTGATGCGGGTGCCGTGCCAGTCGACCGAGGTCGCCTTGGCCAGGATGGTGATGCCGCGCTCTTTTTCGAGGTCGTTGGAATCCATGGCGCGCTCGGCGACGCGCTGGTTGTCGCGGAAGGCGCCGGACTGTTTCAGGAGCTGGTCGACGAGCGTGGTTTTGCCATGGTCGACGTGCGCGATGATCGCGATATTGCGGAGGTTCATGTGTCTGGTCTCGGGAACGTTGCGGGCAGCAGGCTTAACAAGCGCCGCCTTTTTCGGTTGCCCGGCTCATACAGGGTTTTTCGCAATTGCGAAAGGGGAGGCCCGACCCCAAATAATGGTCACTGATTCTTAAACGTCTTGGTGTGAAATGATTCTGTTAACCAAGGCGGAACCTTTGAGGGGCCGGGCAGTTCGATGTTCATGACCGATCATATGTCCAGATTGCGTCCGGTTTTCGGGTGGGCAGCGCTCGGCGTGCTGCTTGCGGCCGGTGTGGCGCAGTCGGCGACGGCTCTGCGAGAGAGCGGTGCCATCCAGCCGCCCGACGCCAGGACCGCGCAGCAGATGTTCGCCGACGCCCCCGAYGGCGTCGACCCGATCGTCACCGGCCCGGTCAGCGCCGCCTTCAAGCAGCGGCAGAAGGACGCCAACTGCGACACGGCGGTTTGGCCGAACGTTCCGCGCGCTTGTTATCCGGACTGACGCCCYTCAATACCGCAAATTTAGCGATCCTTCGCGCCCCCCTCTGCCCTGCCGGGCATCTCCCCCACTTGGGGGGAGATTGGCTGCCACGCTTGCTTTCGCCAATTGCCAACGTTGCAGAAGGAGCGACGCGCCGAAACTGCTGATCTCCCCCCAAGTGGGGGAGATGGCCGGCAGGCCAGAGGGGGGCGCTGTCCCGCCGACCTTGCCAATTTCTCGAGCCCGTTACGCCGACCGCACCGGGTCGAGTGTAACCTTGTAAAGCTCGTTGTCGTCKCGATCCATCAGCCGCACGGTGAGCTGTTCGGTGGCGCCGGAGATATCGACCAGCCCGAAGAACTGCAGTCCGGCCGACGGCGGCAGGTTCTGGCCCTGCTCGGCGGTCGGCGCCTTGATGAATTTCAGCTCCGGCCCGAAGGTCATGTCGAGGTCGTTGGGGCCGAATGTGCCTGCGTGGATCGGGCCGGAGACGAACTCCCAGAACGGATTGAAATCCTGGAACTGCGCCTTGTCGGGGTTGTAGTAATGCGCCGCGGTGTAGTGCACATCGGCGGTCAGCCACACCGTGTTGGTGATGCCGGCATTCTTGATGAAGCGCAGCACATCGGCGAATTCGAGCTCGCGGCCCTTCGGCGCGCCGTTGTCGTTGTTCGACACCGCCTCGAAGCCGACCTTTTTCGCCGCGTCGTCCCAGACGATCAGGCTGAGCGGCATGTCGGCGGCGATGATCTTCCACGTCGCTTTGGAGTTCRCCAGCTCGCGCTTCAGCCATTTGGACTGCTCCTCGCCGATCATGCGCGACTTCGGCGTCAACGTTTCGTCCAGATTGGGGCCGTTCGGRCCGCGATAGGAGCGCATGTCGAGGAAGAACACGTCGAGCAGCGGCCCGTGCGAGATCTTGCGGTAGACGCGGCCCGGCTCCGACGGCTCGTAGCGGATGGTGGTCATCTCATGGAAGGCGCGCGCCGCGCGTGCCGCCAGCACATGGATGGATTTCTCCTTGTAGCGGTCGTCGGCGGTCAGGTCCTTCGAGTCCGACCAGTTGTTGAGCACCTCGTGGTCGTCCCACTGGTAGAAGGTCGGGCAGATGGCGGAGAGGGCAAGCACGTGCTTGTCCATCATGTTGTACTTCCACTGGTCGCGATATTCGTCCAGCGTCTCGGCGACCTTGCGCTTGCCATCGAGCATGACGACGTTCTTCCACTTGCCGCCGCCGGGCAGGTCGACCTCGTCCTTCAGCGCACCGTCGRCATAGATCGTGTCGCCCGAATGCAGGAAGAAGTCCGGCGTGTGCTTGGCGATGGTCGAATAGGTCTTCATGCCGGTCTCGTCGATGCCCCAGCCCTGGCCGGCGGTGTCGCCCGACCAGGCGAAGCGCACATCGCGCTTCGAGGACGGTGCCGTGCGGAAGCGGCCGACGATCGGCTCGGAGACGGCATTGATGTCGGAGAGATCGGCGGCAGTCATGCGGTAGAAGATGTCCTGGTCGGAGGCGAGGTCGGTGAGCAGCCGCTTCACCGTGTAGTCGCTGGCGGGCGAGGTATCGAGCGCAGCCAGCCGCGTGGCATTGGCGAAGCTTTCGGTGGTCGACACTTCATACATCACGCGCGCCGGGCGATCGGTGCGGGTCCAGACCATGCCGGACGTGGCGTCGACGTCGCCGGACTGGACGCCATGCGTGAAGGCGGGGCGCTGGCTGGCGCGAGAATAATAGGGCAGTGCCAGACCGGAGGCGCCGACAAGGCCGAAGGCACTGGCCGAGGTGACGAAAGCGCGGCGGGTAAGGGAAAGCTTGTTCATGGCTGTCTCCGGATGGCTTTGAACGGGACCGCCAAGCTCTCGCCTCAATGTTTCAGRCGCATTTCGGAACCATGAAGTTTTGATAACAGCGAACAGAACTGCTGATCTCCCCCCTTGTGGGGGAGATGGCCGGCAGGCCAGAGGGGGCGCGAAGGATCGCCAACCTCTCAGACCCCTCAAACTCTTCGCAACGGTTTGATTTGACGGCAATTCAACCGAGAAGTCGGCGGGACAGCGCCCCCCTCTGCCCTGCCGGGCATCTCCCCCACGAGGGGGGAGATTGGCTGTTCAGACCATCTGCGGCTCCGGCTCGAAGGCCGGCCTGTCGGTATTGATCAGCAACGAAATACAAGCCGCTGCGATGCCCGTCATCCCCGCAATCAGGAACGCCAGCTCGTAATTGCCCTGCAGCTCGCGCATCGTGCCACCAAAGGCGGCGGCGGCCGCGGCGCCCACCTGGTGGCCGGCGACGATCCAGCCGAACACGATCGGCCCGCTGCGGTCGCCGAAGGCTTCGTTGGCGAGCCTGAGCGTCGGCGGCACGGTGGCGATCCAGTCGAGCCCGTAGAGCACAGCGAAGATGACCAGGCTGGTCGCCGAGAAGCCGGAATAAGGCAGGTAGATCAGCGACAGGCCGCGCACGGCGTAATAGACGCCGAGCAGCTTGCGCGGATCGAAACGGTCGGTGAGCCAACCGGACAGCGTCGTGCCGATCAGGTCGAAAATGCCCATCATCGACAACAGCCCGGCGGCCTGAACCTCGCCGATACCCATATCGCCGCAGAAGGCGATGAGATGCGTGCCGACGAGACCGTTGGTGGTGAAGCCGCAGACGAAGAAGGTGGCGAACAGGTACCAGAACACCCGGGTGCCCGCCGCGCGGCRCAGCGTGTTCAGCGTATGCGCCAGAAAATTGCCCTGCGATGCCGGCGACACCGGCGGCACGTCGTTCGCGTCGGCGCCGTAGCGCACCTGGCCGATCGAGGAAGGGCGTTCCGGCACGAGCAGCAGAACGAGCGGGATCAGCGCCGCGGTGGCGAGGGCAACCGCAATCGCCACAGGCTTCCAGCCGCCGTTTTGCGCCAGCGAGGCGATCACGGGCAGGAACACCAGCATGCCGGTGGCGCTTGAAGCCGACATCAGGCCCATCATCAGGCCGCGATTGGTCTTGAACCAGCGGTTGACGATGGTGGCGCCAAGCACGCTCGCCACCGCGCCCGAGCCGATGCCGGAAAACACGCCCCAGGTGAGGAAGAGATGCCAGGGCTGCGTCATGAACAGGCTGAGCGCGGTCGAGCCCGACATCACCAGCAGCGCGCCAAGCAGCGTGCGGCGGAGCCCAACGCGCTCCATCAGCGCCGCGGCGAAGGGGCCCGTCAGCCCGTAGAGCAGGATGCCGACGCTGGCGGCCCAGGAGGTGACGTCGCGGCGCCAGCCGAAGCTTTCCTCCAGCGGAACCATCATCACCGAGGGCGCCGAGCGAAGCCCGGCCGCGATCAGCAGGCAGAGGAAAATCACGGCAACGACGACGAATGCGTAGCGCTGGCCAAACGGACGGGACTGGGCTATCATGTTACTGACCGGTACGTTRCAGTGGGATGGCGCCATACATACGTACCGGTCAGTAACATTGTCAAGCGAGTTGTTTGAATGCCATCGGACAATAAAATTGAAGTGTCGTCGAACGCGGCCCCCGCCCCGAAGGCAGCGGACAAGATCCTGGACGTGGCGCGCGACCTTTTCTATCGCGAGGGCATCCGGGCGATCGGCGTCGACGAGATCGTCAAGCGCGCCGGCGTCACCAAGCCGAGCCTCTACCGCAGCTTTCCGTCCAAGGACGAGCTCGCCGCCTCCTATCTGCGCAAGTACGACCTGGAATTCTGGGAGCGCTTYGACGAGGCCGTCGACGCCCATCCGGGCAATCCGCGCGCCCAGATCATCGCTTTCCTGACCCGCGTCGGCAAACGCACGCAAAAGCCGGATTACCGCGGCTGCGGCATGACCAACGCGGCGGTGGAATACCCCGAGCGCGGGCATCCCGCGCGGGTGGTGAGCGAGAACAACAAGATAGAGCTGCGCCGGCGCCTGCGCGCCATGGCGGCCGCGATGGGCGCCGCCGATTCCGACACGCTGGGCGACGGCCTGCTGCTTCTCATTGAGGGCGCTTACATCAGCGGCCAGCTTTTCGGCCTGGGCGGACCGGCGGCGGCCGTCGCTCGTAACGCCGACCTCCTGATCGAAGCCAGCTTGAAGAAATAGCGGACGGCGTTACGCTTCCGGCAACTCGAAACGGAGTTGCCATTGATGCGTGCTCTTCTGATCCCGCTTGCCCTCGCCGGTTTCTGCCAGGCGGCCCAGGCCGGCGACATCTCCAGCGCTTATACCGATCTCGACTGGAAGAAGKATTGCGTGACCTATGCGCAGGCAGCGGAAGGCGATGGCGACTGGGCGAGCCTCGTCTGCTCGGGCTATCGCGGCTATCCGGTGCTGGTCGGCTACGACGACGCGCGCGAATCCGTCTATTACGRCTTTCCGTCCGACGACATGACCGCGGTCTGGGAGAGCTTCACCGCCTTCARCGGCTCCGGCCCGAAGGTGGAATGGCGGATCGAGACCAATGGCGACATCGCCATCCCCTTCGCCGCGATCCACCGCCGCTCGGTCAGCAATCCCGAGGACGAGAAGAAGTCGATCGAGGTGCTGGTCGTCGCCAAGGTGGCGCAGCCGGAAGAGCATCAGGGCTGTACGATCGGCCTGGTTTTGGCCACCGGCAACGCRCAGGCCAACGACCTGGCGCGCAAGCTTGCCGACGAGAAGGCGAAAACCTTCACTTGCGGCAAGGACAAGCGCGAGGTGATCGGCGACGTGCCGCCTTTCGGTCGGGTGGACAACTAGACGGGACCGGCCTTCGTCAGCCCTCGCCCGTCTCCAGATGCCGAGGGCGGCGCTGTCCCGCCGGCGTTCCCGGCTTCTACACAGCGACCACTCACCAAATTTGACCATGTGGACAAATCTCAGGCGCCGTTCCATAGTCCTGTGCGTCTGACATTTTTGGAACGGCCGGCTCGACACGGCTGTCGAACAGAGGGGCACTTCAATGGAAAACGACCATAGCAAAACGCAACGCGCCGGCCTGTCGCGGCGCAGCGTGCTGGAACTCGGCGCGCTCGGCCTCGCGGCGGCGGCGCTGCCCGGCGCGGCCTTCGCCAAGGACAAGAAGCTGAAGGTGGCGGCGATCTTCGCCACGCCGATCGAGGAACCATGGGACAACCAGATCCATGTCGCCTTGCTGAAGGCGCAGAAAGAGCTGGGTATCGACTACAAGTGGTCGGAGAAGGTGCAGACCGCCGACTTCAGCCGCGTGATGCGCGAATATGCTCAAGGGGGCTACCAGCTGGTGTTGGGCGACGCTTTTGCCGCCGAGCGCGAATCGCGCCGCACGGCCAAGCAGTTCCCGAAAACGGCCTGGCTGTTCGGCTCCGGYGCCGGCCCGGCCGAACCCAATTTCGGTGTCTTCGACAACTGGATCCACGAGCCCGCCTATCTTTCCGGCATGATCGCCGGAAAAATGTCGAAGTCGGGCACGGTCGGCGCGGTCGCGGCAATGGGCATCCCGGAAGTGAACCGGCTGGTCAACGCCTTCTTTGCCGGCGCCAAGGAAGTCAATCCCAACGTCAAGAAGAAGGTCGCTTTCATCGGCTCGTTCTTCGATCCCCCCAAGGCCAAGGAAGCGGCGGTGGCGCAGATCGATGCCGGCGTCGACGTCATCTACGCCGAGCGCTTCGGCGTCATCGAAGCGGCGGTCGAGAAGAAGATCTATGCCATCTCCAACATGTCCGACCAGTCGAGCCTCGGGCCGGATACGGTCATCACCGGCCCGGTGTGGGACATGTACCCGACGGTCGAGCAGGCGATCAAGCTCGTCAAGGCCGGCGTCTTCACCGCGCAGGACTATGGCGATTTCTCGCGCATGGCTAAGGGCGGCTCCTATCTCGCGCCCTACCACAAATTCGACAAGACGCTGCCGGCGGAGGTCAAGGACCTGGTCGAGAAGAAGAAGGCCGAGATCCTCGAAGGCAATTTCCGCGTCGACGTCGACGAGAACACGCCGGTTTCGGATTGATGCCATTGAGGGGTGGCGCGAGGCCCCCCTCTCTGTCCTGCCGGACATCTCCCCCTCAAGGGGGGAGATTGGCAGTTCCGTCGACGGCGCTCGATCCTTTCAACGTTGAAAGTTGGCGAAAGCCGGCGTGACATCTGATCTCCCCCCTTGAGGGGGAGATGGCCGGCAGGCCAGAGAGGGGGGCCTCGCGCTGCCCTTCGCCCGATAGCAAAACCAGGATTCACCCTTGTCCGCCCCACTCATCGAAATGCGCGGCATCACCAAGAGCYTCGGCGCCGTCAAGGCGAACGAGGCCGTCGACCTCAGCGTCGCGCCCGGCGAGATCCTCGGCCTGCTGGGCGAGAACGGCGCCGGCAAGACGACGCTGATGAACGTGCTGTTCGGCGCCTATGCGCCGGATGCGGGCGAGATCATGGTCGAGGGCAAGCCTGTCTCCATCCATAATTCCGCCGATGCGCTCGCCGCCGGCATCGGCATGGTGCACCAGCATTTTCACCTCGCGCCGCGCCTCACGGTGCTGGAGAACCTCCTGATCGGCATTCCTGGCAAGTCGGGCCGGATCGACCGCGCCGGCGGGCTGGCGCGGCTCACCGAGATCGGCCGGCAGTACGGGCTGAGCCTCGATCCGAACCTRCCTGTTTCGGCGCTGTCGGTCGGCGAGCAGCAGCGGCTGGAAATCAYCAAGGCGCTGTTTCGCGGCGCGAAGCTTTTGATCCTCGACGAGCCGACGGCGGTGCTGGCGCCTTCGGAGGTCGACGGCCTGTTCGCCGCCCTGCGCTCGATGGCGGCGCAAGGACTGGGTATCATCTTCATCTCGCACAAGCTCAACGAGGTCCGCGCGCTCACCCATCGCTGCGTCGTGCTGCGCCACGGCAAGGTCGCCGGCCGCGTCGATCATCCGGCGCAAACGACCTCGGCCGAGATGGCGAAGCTGATGTGCGGCCACGAAATCGTCCCGCCGGTCAGGGAAGCCTCAACACCTGGYGCTTCGGTGCTGACGCTCGACGGCATCTCCACCTCGGGCCATGCCGGCACGCCGCTGCGCGACGTCTCGCTTTTCGTCCGCGCCGGCGAGATCCTCGGCATAGCCGGTGTCTCCGGCAATGGTCAGCGCGCGCTGGCCGACGTCATTTCCGGCATGCTGGCGCCCAGGGCCGGCACGATGACGATAGCCGGCAAAACGGTTGCGCAATTCTCGCCGCACGAACTGCAGGCGCTCGGCCTCGGCCGCATTCCGGAGGACCGGATGACGACCGGCCTGGTGACCAACCTGCCTTTGGCCGACTCCATGGTGTTGCCGCGCATCGGCACCGAAGCCTTCAGCCGCAAGGGCCTGCTCAACCCGGCCGCCATCCGCGCCTTCGCCGAGGAACAGATCAAGGCCTATGACATTCGCTGCCCCGGCCCGATGGTACGCGCCGGCGCGCTGTCCGGCGGCAATCTGCAGAAAGCGCTGCTGGCGCGTGAGCTCGCCTTCGATCCGAAAGTGCTGATCGTCTCGCAGCCGACACGCGGCCTCGACATCGGCGCCGCCCGTTTCATTCATGAGAAATTCCTCGCCATGCGCGCCAGAGGCTGCGGCATCATCGTCGTCGGCGAGGACCTCGAGGAGTTGCTGATGCTCTCGGATCGCATCGCCGTGATGTATGAGGGCCRCATCGCCGGCACGCTTCCCAGCGCCGATGCCACCATCRCAAGGCTCGGCCTGATGATGAYCGGCGCCGGGCACACCGAGGAGGCAGCCTGATGTTTCGCCTCGAAGCCCGCACCTCGACGCCCGCCTGGTTCAATCTGGCCCTCCCGCTCATCGCGATCGCCGTTACGCTGGTGCTCTGCAGTGGGCTCATCGCCGTAGCCGGCGCCGGCGTCATCGAGGCCTATGGCGTGATGCTGTCCGCCTCGCTCGGCGACAGCTACGCCATCACCGAAACACTGGTGCGCGCCGCCCCGATGATCTTCACCGGCCTCGCGGTGGCGATCGCCTTCCGCGCCAAATTCTGGAACATCGGCGCCGAGGGCCAGTTGCTGGCCGGCGCGGTGGCGAGCTGCTTCGTCGGCGCGATCCCGATGCCGGGCGATCTCGCCATGCTGTTGATGGCGCTGGTGGGCGCCGCCGCCGGCGCTCTCGTCGCGCTGGTTCCGGCGACGCTCAGAGTCAAGTTCAAGGTCGACGACGTGGTGAGCTCTTTGCTGCTCAACTCGGTCATCTACTACGCGCTGATGGCGCTGATCGAGGGGCCTTGGAAAGACACCTTCTCCGGTTACCCGATCTCGCCGCCGATCGAGGATTCGGCCAATTTCCCCGTGCTGATCGAAGGCACGCGACTGCATCTCGGCGTCTTCGTCGCGCTGATCGCGGCGCCGCTCTGCTGGTTCCTGATCGCGCGCACCACGCTCGGCTTCCGCATCCGCGTCACCGGCGAGAATCCGGAAGCAGCCCGCTATGGCGGCATCAACGTGCAGCGCGTGCTCCTCTCCACCGCGCTGCTTTCCGGCGCGCTGGCGGGCCTGGCCGGCGTCGGCGAAGTGGGCGGCGTKCACTTCCAGGTGATGAGCGACATCTCGCCGGGCTACGGCTATTCAGGCATCGTCGTCGCGATGCTGGCCCGGCTCAACCCGCTCGGCGTCGTGCCGGCGGCGCTCTTCCTTGCCGCCGTCATGACCGGGGCCGAGGCGATGTCGCGCGCCACCGGCGTGCCGGCTTTCCTCAGCGACGTTATTCAGGGAACCGCATTGCTTTCCATGCTGGTGGCGCTGCTCTTCACCGCTTACCGCATCCGCCGCGTGGGAGCGCAGACATGAGCGCGGTGTTCGAGCAGATCTTCCAGGTCGGCTTCCTCGCCGCCATCATCCGCATTGCCACGCCCTTGGCCTTCGCGACGCTGGGCGAAATGTTTTCCGAGCGTGCCGGCGTGCTCAATCTCGGCATCGAGGGCATCATGCTGCTTTCGGCGATGGCGGGCTTCACCGCCGCCAGCCTGAGCGGCAGCCTGTGGCTGGGCGTGCTGGTGGCCGTGCTTGTCGGAGCCCTCATGGGCGCGCTGCATGCGCTGTTCACCGTGGCGCTGGGGCTCAGCCAGCATGTCTGYGGCATCGGGGTGACTTTGTTCTCATCCGGCCTTGCATATTTCCTCTACCGGCTGATCTTCGGCCAGCAATCGGTGCCGCCGAGCATCGACGGCTTCAAGCCCGTGCCGATCCCGCTGCTGGCCGACATTCCGGTGCTCGGGCCTGCGGTGTTCAACCAGTTCACGCTGGTCTATCTGGCGATCATCGCCGTCCCGCTCGCCGCTTTCGTGCTCTACCGCACGCCCTGGGGCCTGTCGGTGCGCATGGTCGGCGAGAACCCGCGCGCGGCGGACTCGGCCGGCGTCAGTGTGATCGCCACGCGCTTCCAGGCGGTGATCCTCGGAGGCGCGCTGATGGGGCTTGCCGGCGCCTTCCTCACCATGGCGCAGTTCAACGCCTTCACCTTCGGCGTGGTCTCCGGGCGCGGCTGGGTGGCGATCGCCTTGGTCGTGTTCGGCCGCTGGGATCCCTGGCGCTCGGCGGGCGCGGCGCTGCTCTTCGCCTTCGTCGACGCGCTGCAGCTCAGGATGCAGGCGAGCGGCCTCGGCCACATCCCCTACGAAGCCTTCCTGATGCTGCCCTTCATCTTCACCATCGTCGCCATGGCCATCATGTCGCGCAACGCGGTGGCGCCCTCGGCGCTGCTGAAGCCGTTCCGGAGGGAGGAGCGGTAATTTCCTCGCCCCGCAAAGCGGGGAGAGGTGGCCGCGAAGCGGCCGGAGAGGGGCCAGCGGCGCTGGTGATTTCCAGCCGACCCTCGCTAAGGCCGAGCCATTCCCCTCTCCGTCTCGGCTTCGCCGAGCCACCTCTCCCCACTTTCGTGGGGCGAGGAAAAAGCCTCAGATCGCCGTGAACGCGTTGTCCACGAACAGATGTGCGCCGTTGACGAAGCTCGATTCGTCGCTGGCCAGGAACAGCGCCGCCTTCGCCACTTCCTCCGGCTCGCCGATGCGGCCCTGCTGCGCGGCCATGGCGGCGTCGGAAACATCGACGCCGAGCTTGCCGAGATCGGCGACCTCGCGCAGGCCGTGCGGCGTGCGGATGAAGCCGGGGCAGACGGCGTTGCAGCGGATGTTTCGGTCGCGGAATTCCACCGCAATGGCGCGCGCGAACATGTGGCAGGCGCCCTTGGTGGTGTCATAGAGCACTTCGTTCGGCGTCGCCGCCACGGCCGAGATCGACGAGGTGCAGACGATCGAGCCGCCGCCGGCGGCGATCATGCCGGGCAGCACGGCGCGGGTCATCAGGAACATCGAGCGAACGTTGACGGCATGCAGCCAGTCCCATTCCTGCAGGCTCGTCTCCAGGAATGGTTTGATGACGATCGTGCCGGCATGGTTGAACAGCACCGTGACCGGACCAAGCTTATTCGCCGCCGCCTTCACCGCCGCTTCGACCTGCGCCTCGTCCGAAACGTCGGCCACGAAATGCTCCGCGACATGGCCCCGCGCACGGATCGCCGCCGCGGTCTTGCCGGCCGCCTCGCCATTGCGGTCGATGATCGCCACCTTGGCGCCCTCGGCGGCGAACAGCTCCGACGCCGCCCCGCCCATGCCCGTCGCGCCRCCCGAGATGATGGCGACCTTGCCCGCCAGCCTTCCACCCATTCTTTTTGCTCCTTCAGTGCCGCCCATATCGGCCCAAGCGATGCTATCCGTCATGCGCGAGGCGGCCAAGAGCGTTCGAGCGATTGGACATTGTGCCTGTGAACGCCGCGAAAACRCTCGATTTTCAGGCCGCTCGGCCAGATTGCCTATGTTCCCACATCGGCTGCATCGCCTGCATCGCGAGTATGAAAAACCACGATCTGTCCTGTTTTAAAAAATTCGTTCCAGAAACTGCTCGAAAATAGCAATCGACAAAGTCTACTAACTTTATAGATTAATGGCCGCGACGGAGGCCGATATGTCCTATATCCAGAACGCTCAGACCGCCCGCAAGGGGCAGAGGCTGACAGCCGACCAGAGCTGGAGGCCCGCCTATGGCGGCACCTTCGCCTATCTCGTCTTCGCGCTTGCATTCGTGTTCACCGGCGCGGTGATCCTGGGGCTGATCCCCTGACCCAAGGCGGGCCGAGACCCGCCGTCAAACAATCTGAGTTGAGTAACCGGAGTGGAAAACTGGCCGAGCGCCGGGGCGTCTTTGCGCGTCCGCGTCTTGGATTTGGTTCAAAAAGGTTTTGGAGCGGGGCAAGCCGACGTGATGGAGGAGATGGCAATGCCGATCGAGTTCACGCATGTTCCCGGAAAGCCTGCCAATGGCAGCTTCTTCTACGATTTCGCCGAAACCGCGACCAAATTGTCGCTGATCGAGGATGCCGGCTTTCGCAAGCTGGTGGTGGACGATCCGGCCGGATTGCTCACCAATATGGACATCGCCGCGCAGACGCTGGACCRCACCGGCTCGCTTGAGGTGGTGCTGACGCATTGGGCCGGCGTGATCGAGCCGACGGTGGCGGCAAGGCAGCTCGCGGCGCTCGATCGCAGAGGCGGCGGCCGCCTGTCGCTGCGCATGCTAAGCGAGCCGCTGGAAGACAGCGATGCCGAGGCGCGGCCGGTCGGCCACGGCGTCGTGTGGCAGCGCATCGACGAATATCTGGTGCTGCTGAAGCGCCTGTGGTCGAACGACAGGCCCTTCGACCATGAAGGCGCCTTCTATAGTGTCCGCGGCGGTTTCGTGCCGCGCAAGGGCCCGCATGGCGCCGATCTCGTCATCCGGCTTGGGGGCCAGTCGGGCACCGCGCTGAAGGTCGCCGGCAAGCATGCCGATGTCTTCGAGCTGGCTGCCGRCTCGCCCGACGAGGTGCGGCAGTTGATGGAGCGTGCGCGTGGCGCCGCGGCGGAACATGGCCGCGGCGGCAGGCTGCGCTTCGCGCTGCCGGTGCGTATCCACGCGGATGGCTGGAGCGGACCCCCTGACCACAAGGCGGTCGAGATCGCCGGGCCGCCGGCGCGGATTGCCCTGGCGCTTTTGCCCTATGCCGCGCTCGGCATCGAGGAGTTCATGATCGGAGGCATCGACCGTCCAGGTGAGATTGCCCGCATCGGGCGCGAGACGATCACGCTGGTCGCCAATTCCCTGGCGCGCCGCGAGGTGGAGATCCCGCAACCGGGTGCGTTTGCCGCGACCTCCTTTGCCGAGCACCGCGYGGGCTAAAGCATGTCTCCCGAAAGTGGGAACCGGTTTCGGGATAAAGACATGCGCAAAATCAAAAAAACCTAAAGCGCATGGAGCGAATCTGAAAGATCGCGACGCGCTTTAGCACGATGCCCAGAAGTCACTTCACATCGGAGTAATCCAGGCCATCCATCACGTAGTCCGCGAACAGGAAGTCGCGGATGCCGGCGATCCGGCCGTTCTCCCAATCGATGAGGATGAAGTAGCGCGGCGGCCCGTCCGGACGCTCCGGACTGGTGACGAGGATGGCGGGCCGGCCTTCGACAAGGCCGGTCGTGAAATGCCAATGCGTTTCGTCGGCATAGCGGCCGAAATAATTGCCGACATATGCCTTGCCGTCGGCGCGCAAGCGGTTGACCAGCTCCAGCTTGACGTCCTCGGCCAAAAGCCCGCGCAAAACGTCAAAATCCCTGGCGTTGAAGGCAGCCACATAGTCGCCGAGGCGGCGGACTTCGTCCCGGTCGAGCGTCGGGCGGGGTGATACCGTACGTGGCGCGGCCGTAAGCTTGCGCAGGCTCTCGCGGCCCCGCTGCAGCGCACCCTTGATTGCCGTGTCGGAGGTTTCGAGGATCTCGCCGATCTCATGCAGGCTGTTTCCAAGCACGTCTTTCAGCACGACCGCGCACCGTTGCGCCGGCGGCAATTGCATCAATTCGGCCAGGCTCGCCTCGGCGGCGATGCGCGCGTCCAGCACCGAATTCTCGTCGGCGATCGTGTCGAGCTCGACCTCGCTTTCGCGCCCACGCGAGCGGGCCCGCTTGCGCAGGAAATCCAGCGCCGCATTGTGCGCGATGCGAAAAAGCCAGGGTTCGGTCCTGTCGGGCATGTCGCCATTCCTGATCGCCACAAAGCCTTTGGYCAAGGCTTCCTGCACGATGTCTTCGCCATCGATGACCGAACCGACCATGCGCGAAGCGTAGCGATGCAGCTTGGCCCTTAGGCCGGCAGCCTCGCGCTCGAAGGCGCGAAGCCTGGTTTCGGTCGCCGCAACGGACTGATCCTGCGAACCGGTCACGCGTCCTCTACCTTTGTTTGACGCAATTCCTGACGGAAAACCGCTGCGCACTTTTCCTGGAATTGCTTCAGTTTTCAACACCGCCCGTATGGGAATAGGTCGTGCGGCCCATCATGCTCTCGCCGGCGGCGAGCTCGACGATGCTCTTCATGTAATCGGCGAAGCGCGGGTCRCTGCGGAAGGCCGCGATGTCCTCCGACGAACGCCATTGCGAGATGTTGGCGACCTTGCTGCCGTCGCCGCCGACGACCACCGACGACGACAGCGAGCCCGGCTGCTTGCTGAAGAAGTTCCGCGTGCCCTCGGCAAGCGTCTTGGCGAGTTCCTGCTGCTTGCCCGGCTTGGCGGTGAAGATGTTGATCAGGGTCACTGTGGTCGACATGGCTTGGCTCCGTTTGTCCTGATGGCGGAGGCCCTCGCGGCTCTCCCACCTGTTACGACCCTCAAGACGAAGCCGGAACCGGAAACGGAACGGCAGGACGAAAATTTTTTGGCGGGCAATGAATTTGGCCCGGCGGAGGCGCCGCCTCGGGACATTTCGAACGTCGGTCGGGAAAAAATTTCTGCTCACCGTTCCGAAACGCATCCGTCCTTCGTCTTGGCGGGTGCTGGGTTTGCAAAACACCGGCATCAGCCAAGGGAGAAGCAAATGTCGATCCTGTCATCCATCGGTCGCATCGCGACCAACTATTCAGCAACCCGTGCCCGCTACCGGGCGGCACGGACGCTTTATCTACTGCCGCTCGACATCCGCAAGGATATCGGCTGGCCGGAACTCGGTGACCCGGGTGACGCCGATATCTTCAGCGCGCCGCACCCGCGAGCTGCCGCAACGCGGCGATGACCGCCTCCGAGTCCGCCAGCGCGCCGAAGACGCCGTCCTCGACCGTGACCATATGCAGCGCGGCTTCATGCGCATATCGGTCGCCGCTGGCGCAGGCGTCCGAAATCGTCAGGCACTGGAAGTTGCGGTCGCAGGCCTCGCGCAACGTGGTGTGCACGCACACATCCGTCGTGCAGCCGGTGAACATCAGATGCGTGATGCCCCTGGCCCGCAGAACGAGCTCCAGATCCGTATAGGTGAAGGCGCTGTTGCAGGTCTTGTCGATGATGATGTCCTGCGGCGCCACGTCGATGTCGGCGGAGATCTGGAAGCCCGGGCCGGAGCGCAACAGGACATCGGTGCCGTCGAGGCCGGCCCGCTTGCGGCGCCATTTTTCGTAAGGCGTCATGTCGGCCATGTCRGCGCGGTAGCCCTGCCTGGTGTGGATGATGGTGAGCCCGGCGGCTCGCGCCGCGCCGATCAGCCGGTTGACCGCCGGCAGGATGGCTCGCAGCGGCGAAGGATCGTAGCCTTTCCTGGCGAAGTACCCGGTCGGCGACAGGAAATCCTCCTGTAGGTCGATCGCCAGCAGCGCCGTATGCTGCGGTTCCAGCCTGCCGTAATAGGGAAAGTCGAAGGGTATCGCCTTGATCATCGGCCGCCTGCTTTCAAGCAATTCCAGGAAAAGTGCATAGCGGTTTTTCCGTCCGCGATGGCGCACAAACCAAAATTGGTTGCTCCATGCGCATCGTGCCCGGCAACCGACCTGCGGTCCAGGYCCGCAGCGTAGCCAGGCGGGCATCGGCGCATCGTGAATTGTTGAGACCCATAGTCATCTTTATAGTTGACTCGTAATGTCATGTTTCATAGTCAACCGGCATGGCCGCTTGGCGTCTGTATGGTATGCACGGCGGCCACCGCATTGCGATGATGAAGCGAGGACGAGCCTTGTCCCGGAACGATCTTTTCGCGGCGCTGGCCGCGTCCCTCATTCTTTCGGCCGGCATCGCCAAGGCGCAGGAGCAGCCAGCGCGGCAGCCGGTGGCACCCGCCATGCAGGCTCCGGTCGAGCAGGCCCCGGCACCGCAGGTACCGGCCGTCCCAGCCCCGCAAACGCCAGCGGCGCAAGCGCCCGCCGCCACGAGCGAGGAGCCTTCCATCGCGCTGGCGCTGCCGCATGACCTGTCGCCCTGGGGCATGTTCATGAATGCCGATATCGTCGTGAAGGCGGTGATGGTCGGGCTGGCCTTCGCGTCCCTCGTCACCTGGACGATCTGGCTCGCCAAATCGCTGGAAGTCTTCGGCGGCAAGCTGAGGGCGCGCCGCGCCGCCGATGCGATCGGCAATGCCGCGACGCTGATGCAGGCTCGCCGGGAACTCGGCCACAGCGGCGGCCCGGGCGCGCTGCTGGTGCGGGCGGCGGAAGAAGAACGGGCGCTTTCGGCCGGCGCGCTCGATCACGCCTCCGGCGACGGACTGAAGGAGCGCGTCGCCTCCAGGCTTTCGCGCATCGAGGCGGCCGCTTCCCGGCGCATGTCGCGCGGCACCGGCCTGCTCGCCACCATCGGCTCGACGGCGCCCTTCGTCGGCCTGTTCGGGACCGTTTGGGGCATCATGAACGCCTTCATCGGCATCTCGCAGGCGCAGACCACCAACCTCGCCGTCGTGGCGCCCGGCATCGCCGAGGCGCTGCTTGCGACCGCGATGGGCCTGGTCGCGGCCATTCCGGCGGTCGTCATTTACAACGTCTTCGCGCGCTCGATAGCCGGCTATCGGCAGATCCTCGCCGACGCTTCCGCCGGCGTCGAGCGGCTGGTCAGCCGCGACCTCGATTTCCGCACGGTGCCGCCGGCGACGGCGATGGCGGCGGAGTAGCGGTCATGGCGGCGCGCATTCGCGAGACCTCCGGCGACGATCTCGAGGTAAGCCACGACATCAATGTCACGCCGTTCATCGACGTCATTCTGGTGCTTCTGATCATCTTCATGGTCGCGGCGCCGCTCGCGACCGTCGATGTCAATGTCGACCTGCCCGGATCGACGGCGACGCCGGCGCCGCGACCCGAGACGCCTTTGTTCCTGACGCTGAAAAGCGACCTCTCGCTGGCGATCGGCAATGACAGCGTGCCGCGTCCGGCCTTCGCCGGCGTGCTCGACAACCGCACCAAGGGCGACAGGCAGACGCGCATCTTCCTGCGCGCCGACAAGACGGTCGGCTATGGCGACCTGATGGAGGTGATGAACCTTTTGCGCGCCGCCGGCTACCTCAAGGTCGCGCTCGTCGGCCTCGAAACCACCGGCCGCGGCGGGCAGGCCGTGCCTGGAACGCCCGCCGCCGGCGCCAACCCCTCCTCCGCGCTGGGCGGAAGCGCGGCGCCATGACGGTCGCCGCTCTTTCCCGCGTTTCCCAGCCGCGCTTCGGCGCGCGTGAGGCCGGCCTGTGGACGAGCGCGGCCGCGATCATCCTGGCCGCGCATGTGGCCGTCGCCTATGCGGTGCAGAATTTGAGTTTCGCCGACATGCCCGACGGTGGTCCGCCGCCGGCGCTGGCGGTCGAGATGGCGCCGCTGGTCGTCGCGCCCGCCGCGCCGCAAGAGACGGCGATGCTGGACACGGTGACACCGGAGCCACCCGATGCGGCGGAGGAGGCGGAAAAGCCCGTCGAGGCAAAACCGGTGATCGATCCGGCGCCGGCAGTGGAACAGGCGGAGCCCGTCACCGAACGGCCATCCGATGCCAACGACATGCAAGAGGCTGAGCAGGCCCCTCCAGCGGCGGTTGCCGCGCTGAGCGAGCAGCCACAGCTGGATGAGGTCGTGCCCGACCCTGTCGAGGCGATCGCGCCCGATGTCGTCATTCCGCTGCCGGAACCGAAACCGGTGGAAACCAAGGCGAAGACGCAGAAGCCGGCCGAACCCGGGAAGAAGGCCGAGAAGAAGCCG
Organism: Mesorhizobium sp. LCM 4576; assembly: GCF_001854815.1. NCBI lineage: Bacteria > Pseudomonadati > Pseudomonadota > Alphaproteobacteria > Hyphomicrobiales > Phyllobacteriaceae > Mesorhizobium > Mesorhizobium sp. LCM 4576. Next base: position 54,607 of record NZ_MDDT01000012.1, on the reverse strand, counting down.
GTCGAAAAGCCGAAGGAACGGGTCAGGAAGGAAAAGGCGCCACCGCCCAGGGCGACGACCACCGCCAGCATCGATGCCAAGGCAGCGGCGAAGGCAGCGGCGCCCAAATCGTCTGCAACACAGGGGGGATCTGGTAATTCCAGGAATTGGGACGCAAAGCTCAGAGCCTGGCTCAATCGGCATAAGCGATACCCAAGCGCAGCAAGGGCGCGCCGGGCGGAAGGGAATGTCTTGGTGACCTTCACTGTCGATGCTTCCGGGCGAGTCCTTTCTGCAAGGCTAGCCCAGTCGTCCGGTGATGCCGATCTGGACCGAGCGGCGCTTGCTATTCTTCAAGGAGCAACTCTGCCTGCTCCACCGCCGGAACTGGGTTCGCGCCCGAGCCGCACAGCCCCCTTCGCCTTCAGTGTGCGGGACTAGTTCCCGCATTGGGATTTTGACCGTCGGCTCTGTTTGCATTGGGAGGTGGCATGCGTTGGAGATTGGCCGAAACACCCCATCGCGATCGTCATCCACGGGCGGAGCAAGGAGCGAAGCGACGCGCGCAGACCCGAGGATCCATTCCGTGACGTATGAGCCCCGCGGCGGTGCAGATTTCTGCTCCGCTGCGTTCTACGATCAGGGTCACGGAATGGATTCCAGGGTCTCCGCGACGCCGCTTCGCGGCTGCTCCGCCCTGGAATGACGAGGTTGGGGAGGCTCCAGCCAATCGCCAGCGTTGCGCTGATTTCACCGAAATGAGCAGTGAGAATTTTGCTGAATGGCCCCGCAGGCCACTCAAACTTTCAGGCTTGACTGATGGACGGTACGGAATAGGGTAGCCCGCGAAAATACCGGCCTTGGTCGCCGGGCGGCAAGAATGCCTCGTATGCCTCGCCCATCCGGCGCTGGCTGCGGGGCTTTTTCATTTTTGGAGCCTCGCTTGAAGCGACGTATCGAGATCGGCGTCCTTTATTCCCGGTCAGGCAGCTATCAGCTCGTCTCCGATGCCTGCCGGCTGGGCGCGATGCGGGCGATCGCCGACATCAACGCCGATCGCGCGCAGACGATCGAGCTCGTTCCGGTCGAGCGCGATCCGCAAAGCAATGCCGACCGCTACGCGACGCTCTGCGAGGACATTTTCCGCACCAGCAGCGCCCGCCATGTCGTCGGCTGCATCACCTCCTGGAGCCGCAAGGAGACGATACCCGTGCTGGAGAAGGCGGGCGGCATGCTCTGGTATGCCTGCCCGTATGAAGGCTTCGAGGCCAACGAGCATGTCGTCTACATGCATGCCTGCCCCAACCAGCATCTGGTGCCGCTGATGGCCCATGTCGCGCCGCGCTTCGGCGCCAACGGCTTCCTGCTCGGCTCCAACTACATCTGGGGCTGGGAGATGAACCGCGTCGCCCGCGACCTGATCGCCGACGCCGGCGGCAAGGTGCTCGGCGAACGCTATCTGCGCATCGGCGAGACCGATGTTTCGCGCCTGATCGAGGAGATCCGCGTCACGCGGCCGAACTTCATCCTGAACAACCTGATCGGCACCTCGTCCTACGCTTTCCTCGCCGCCTATCGCGAGCTGGGACGCGACGATGCCGCCTTCAAGCCTGACGCCTGCCCGGTGGTCTCGTGCAATCTCACCGAGGCCGAACTGCCGGCRATCGGCGAGACCGGCAAGGGCCATCTGTCGGCCGGGCCCTATTTCGCGCCGCGCCCGGCTGCCTTCGCCTCGTCCTTCGAGGCCTCCGCCTATGYCTCGGTGCAGGCGATGGCGGACGTGCTTTCCGGCAATCCCGACGCCGGCCCGGCGGAATTCTCGAAAGCCTTCGCCGAACGCCGCTTCGCGACGCGGCTGGGGCCGATCGCCATCGATCCGAACACTCAGCATGCAACCTTGCCGGTGCTCATCGGGCGCATTGCCGACGGCTTCTTCGAGGTGGTGAGCCGCGAGGAAGAGGTGGCGCCCGATCCCTATCTGTCGCGCTACGATCCGGCCAAGGTCTTCGGCCGTCCGCGTCTCAGGGTGGTGTCGTGAGCCGCGCCGCGCGCATCCCCAATCTCGGCGGAGCCAAGGCCTTCGTGCTGCATCGTCCGCACACGACGGTGCAGGCGATCACCAGGCAATTGTCGGCGATCGGCCTCGAAGCGATCGAGTGCTGGCCGCAGCTGCCGGCGGAGGCGCTTGCCGCGGATTTCGTCTTCTTCGACGCCGATCTCGGCTTCGACGAGCAGTTCCCGTGGAAGCCCGGCGAGGCGCCGATGCCGCTTGTGGCGCTGATCGGCTCGGAGGYGCCGGGCCGCATCGAATGGGCGCTGTCGCACAACGCCGATGCGCAATTGCTGAAACCGGTGGGCACCGCCGGCGTCTACAGCGCGCTGCTCATCGCCCGGCAGAGTTTCGAGGCGCGAAAACGGCTCGCCGGCGAGATCGCGTCGCTGCGCCAGCGGGTTGGCGAGCGCCAGACCATCGTGCGCGCGGTCGCGGCCCTGTCGAAAGGCGGCGACGACGACCGCGCCTACGCGCAACTCAGGTCGCTGGCGATGAGCTGGCAGATCAGCGTCGAGGAAGCGGCGCGGCGCATCGTGGCGATGACGGAAGAAGAGGACGGCGATGACCAATCCCATCGCGCCTGACCTGCCGTCGGCTGGCCACATGCCGGCAAAGCCGCGCGCCGGCGTCTGGCGCCGGCTGGTCAAGCGGCCGCTGGCGCTGCTCGGGCTCCTCATCGTCGCTATCGTCGTCGCCGGCGCCATCCTCGCGCCATGGCTGACCGGCTACGATCCCAACGAGCAGATGTTCGACGGCCTGACGCTCGAAGGCTCGCCCCTGCCGCCGAACGCCAAGTTCTGGCTGGGCACAGACCTGCTCGGCCGCGACCTCTTGACCCGCATCCTGTTCGGCGCCCGCACGTCGCTGATCATCGGCATCGTCGCCAATGGCGTGGCGCTTCTGATCGGCACGCTGGTCGGCGTCTCGGCGGGTTATTTCCGCGGCTGGATCGGCAGCGCGCTGATGCGCTTCACCGACCTAATGATGGCCTTCCCGGCGCTRCTCTTAGCGATCTGCCTGGCCGCGGTGTTCGAGCCGAGCCTCTGGATCGTCGCCATGGTGATCGCGCTGGTCAACTGGGTGCAGACCGCGCGCGTCGTCTACACCGAAACCTCCTCGCTCTCCGAGCGCGAGTTCATCGATGCCGAGCGCACGATCGGGGCGAGCGCGCCGCGGATTCTCATCCGCCACATCCTGCCGCATCTCCTGCCGACCATCATCGTCTGGGGCACGCTCGGCATCTCGACCACGGTGCTGCTCGAAGCCACGCTCAGCTATCTCGGCATCGGCGTGCAGCCGCCGACGGCCTCCTGGGGCAACATCATCTTCGAGAACCAGACCTATTTCCAGGCGGCGCCCTGGCTGGTGTTCTTCCCCGGCGCCGCCATCCTGGCGCTGGCGCTGGCCTTCAACCTGATCGGCGACGCGCTGCGCGACATCCTCGACCCAACGCAGAGAGGGCGGGAATAATGAGAGGCCGGTCATGATCGCCTATCTCGGCCGCCGGCTCATCCAGTCGCTGCTCATCCTGCTCGGCGTCTCGCTGATCACCTTCGCGCTGCTCTATCTTTTGCCGGCCGACCCGGTGCGCCAGATCGCCGGGCGCAGCGCCACGCCCGAAACGGTGGAGAACATCCGCCGCCAGCTCGGCCTCGACCAGCCCTTCGTCGTCCAGTACTGGCATTATCTCACCAGGCTTATCGGCGGCGATCTCGGCCGCTCCTACATCCAGCGCTCCGAAGTCACCGAGCTGATCGTCTCGCGGCTGCCGGCGAGCCTGCTTCTGATGGTCGGCGCCATCCTGTGCGAGCTCGCGATCGGCCTCACCATGGGACTGGTCGCCGCCGTCAAGCGCGGCACCGCCACCGACCAGACCTTGATGGTCGCCTCCTTCGTCGGCGTCTCGGCGCCGCAATTCGTCGTTGGCCTGCTCCTGCTCTACGTCTTCGCCGTCAGGCTCGGCTGGTTCCCGATCGGCGGTTACGGCTCCTGGCGCCACCTCGTGCTGCCCTCGCTGACCATGGGCATACTCGGCGCCGGCTGGTACGCGCGCATGATGCGCTCGTCGATGATCGACGTGCTGCGCCAAGACTATATGCGCACCGCCCGCGCCAAGGGCCTGGCGCGCGGCGCCATCCTGTTTCGCCATGCCCTGCCTAACGCCATCCTGYCGGTCGTGGCCATGATCGGCATCGACATCGGCGTCTTCATGGGCGGCATCGTCGTGGTCGAAAGCGTGTTCGGCTGGCCCGGCATCGGCCAGCTTGCCTGRCAGGCCATCCAGCGCGTCGACATCCCGATCATCATGGGCGTCACCCTGGTCTCGGCCTTCGCCATCGTGCTCGGCAACCTTCTCGCCGACATCATCGCGCCCTTCATCGACCCCAGAATCAAACTGAGATGAGCATCAAATTGAGATGACAACGACAACAACCAGAGAAAGGGAACAGTGACATGAGACGATTTCTGGCATCCACCGTGGCGGCGTCGGCGCTCGCGCTGATGCTCGGCATGGCAAGCGCGCGCGCCGACGACGCCGTCGACCCCAACATCAAGCAGGGCGGCGCCATCACCATCACCTACAAGGACGACGTCGCCACGCTCGATCCGGCGATCGGCTACGACTGGCAGAACTGGTCGATGATCAAGAGCCTGTTCGACGGATTGATGGACTATGAGCCGGGCACCACCAAGCTCAAGCCCGACCTCGCCGAGAGCTACGAGATCTCGCCGGACGGCAAGACCTTCACCTTCAAGCTGCGCCACGGCGTGAAATTCCACAACGGTCGCGAGATGACCGCCGAAGACGTCAAATACTCGCTCGACCGCGTCACCAATCCGAAGACGCAGAGCCCGGGCGCCGGCTTCTTCGGCTCGATCAAGGGCTATGACGATGTCGCCGCCGGCAAGGCCGACAGCCTCTCCGGCGTCACCGTGGTCGATCCCTACACGATCAAGTTCGAGCTTGTCCGGCCGGACGCCACCTTCCTGCATGTCATGGCGATCAACTTCTCGCATGTCGTGCCGAAGGAGGAGGTCGAGAAATACGGCGCCGACTTCGGCAAGCATCCGGTCGGCACCGGCGCCTTCAAGCTCGCCGAATGGACGCTCGGCCAGCGCATCGTCTTCGAGCGCAATCCCGACTACTGGCACAAGGGCCTGCCGCATCTCGACAAGATCACCTTCGAGATCGGCCAGGAGCCGATCGTGGCGCTGCTGCGCCTGCAGAAGGGCGAGATCGACGTGCCCGGCGACGGCATCCCGCCGGCCAAGTTCCAGGAGGTGATGAGCGACCCCGAACAGAAGGCGCGCGTCGTCGTGGGCGGGCAGCTGCACACCGGCTACATCACCATGAACACCACCATGGCGCCCTTCGACAACGTCAAGGTGCGCCAGGCCGTCAACATGGCGATCAACAAGGACCGCATCGTCCAGATGATCAACAACCGCGCGGTGYCGGCCAACCAGCCGCTGCCGCCCTCGATGCCCGGCTACGACAAGGCCTTCAAGGGCTACGCCTATGACGTCGCCAAGGCCAAGGCGCTGCTGGCCGAGGCCGGCCACCCGGATGGCTTCGAGACGCAGCTCTTCGCCATGAACACCGATCCCAATCCGCGCATCGCCCAGGCGATCCAGCAGGACCTGGCGGCAATCGGCATCAAGGCCAGCATCCAGTCGCTCGCCCAGGCCAATGTGATCGCCGCCGGCGGCGACAAGGCCGGCGCGCCGATGATCTGGTCGGGCGGCATGGCCTGGATCGCCGACTTCCCGGATCCCTCGAATTTCTACGGCCCGATCCTCGGCTGCGCCGGCGCCGTGCCCGGCGGCTGGAACTGGTCGTGGTATTGCAACAAGGATCTCGACGCCAAGGCGGCCGAGGCCGATTCTGTCGTCGACCCGGCCAAGTCAGCCGATCGCGAGAAGATGTGGAGCGCGATCTACGACAAGATCATGGAGGACGCCCCCTGGGCGCCGGTCTTCAACGAGCAGCGCTTCACGCTGAAGTCAGCCCGCATGGGCGGCGCCGACAATCTCTATGTCGACCCGGTCCATATCCCGATCAACTACGACAATGTGTATGTGAAAGATGTGCAGTAACTGCGACTACACCATCCACGGGCGCCATCACCATTTCGGCTGGGACAATTCCTTTGCTCCGGTCGAGCGGGTGGCGCCCGGCTCGACGATCGAGTTCCAGTGCCTGGATTCGTCCGGCGGGCAGYTCAAGGCGGACAGCACGGTCGCCGACGCTGCCAAGCTCGACTTCGCCAAGGTCAATCCGGTAACTGGGCCGATCTTCGTCGACGGCGCCGAGCCCGGCGATGCGCTGAAGGTGACGATCGAGATGTTCAAACCGTCCGGCTTCGGCTGGACGGCGAACATCCCGGGCTTCGGCCTGCTCGCCGACGACTTCAAGGAACCGGCGCTCAACATCTGGAAATACGACGCCGCCTCGCTCGAGCCGGCGCTGTTCGGCAAGAATGCACGTGTGCCGCTGAAGCCGTTCGCCGGCACCATCGGCAATGCACTGGCCGAAAAGGGTCTCCACTCGGTGGTGCCGCCGCGGCGTGTCGGCGGCAATCTCGACATCCGCGACCTTGCCGCCGGCACCACGCTCTATCTGCCGGTGGAAGTGGCGGGCGCGCTGTTCTCGGTCGGCGACACGCATGCCGCGCAGGGCGACGGCGAGGTGTGCGGCACGGCGATCGAGAGCCCGATGGACGTCGTGCTCAAGCTCGACCTCGTGAAGGACGCGCGGCTGAAGACGCCGCGCTTCACCACGCCCGGCCCGGTGACGCGCCACCTCGACGCCAAGGGCTATGAGGTGACGACGGGCATCGGACCCGACCTGATGACCGGGGCCAGGGAGGCCGTCAGCCAGATGGTCGACTTGCTGTCCGCCCGCTACAAGCTCGACCCGGTCGATGCCTATATGCTGGTCTCGGTCTGCGGCGATCTCCGGATCAGCGAGATCGTCGACATGCCGAACTGGGTGGTGTCGTTCTACTTCCCGCGCTGCGTGTTCGAATGAGCGCAGGCGTGGTCGACGAACACGCTGACGCCGCCGCAGGGGCGGCCGCGGGGCCGGTGCTCGAAATCACCGGCCTCTCCATCGGCGTGCGCGGCGAGGATGGCGAGCGTGAAGTGGTGTCCGGCCTGTCGCTGTCGCTCAGACGCGGCGAGACGCTGTGCATCGCCGGCGAGTCCGGTTCCGGCAAGTCGATGACGGCGCTGGCGATCATGCGGCTCCTGCCGCAGCCCGCCGGCCGCATCGCCGCAGGCACGATCCGGCTCTTCGACAAGGACGGCAGTGCCGTCGAACTGACGGCGCTCGACGAACGCCGCATGCGCGACATTCGCGGCGACCGCATCGCCATGATCTTCCAGGAGCCGATGACCTCGCTCAATCCGGTGCTGTCGATCGGCCGGCAGCTCACCGAATCGATCGAGGCGCATACCGGCCTCTCCCATGCCGAGGCGCAACGGCGCGCCGTCGAGGCGCTGAAGGCGGTTCGAATTTCCGAAGCCGAAAGCCGGCTGAAGCAGTTTCCGCACGAATTGTCGGGTGGCATGCGCCAGCGGGTGATGATCGCCATGGCGCTGGCGCTCGAGCCCGACGTGCTGATCGCCGACGAGCCGACGACGGCGCTGGACGTGACGGTCCAGGGCGAAGTGCTGGAGCTGCTGCGCGACCTGCAGCGCCAGCACGGCACCAGCGTCATCCTGATCACCCACGACATGGGCGTCGTCGCCGAAATGGCCGACCGCGTTATCGTCATGCGCAATGGCCGCATGGTCGAGGAGGGCGCCACCGCCGATATTTTCGCCAGGCCGCGGGCCGCCTACACGCAGGAGCTCCTCGCCGCCGTTCCGCGCATCGGCTCGGGAGCAGGGCGCCGCGCTTCCGGCGAGCCGGACGAGATGGCCGGGAAGGACAAGGTGGCGGTTGTGAACGACCTCCATGTCCGCTTTGACCTGCATGGTGGTTTCTTCGGCCGCGTCACCCGGCGGGTGCACGCCGTCGAGGGCGTCTCCTTTTCGATCGCGCCGAACGAAACGCTGGYGCTGGTCGGCGAATCCGGCTGCGGCAAATCCACCACCGCCAAGGCTCTCGCCGGCCTCGTGCCATATACGGGTGGCGTCACGATCGGCGGTCGAGAGCTCTCCGGACTTGGCGGCGACGCGCGCAAGGCCGTGCGCCGCGACGTGCAGATGGTGTTCCAGGATCCTTACGCCTCGCTCGACCCACGCATGCGCGTCGGTGACCTGGTGGCCGAGCCGCTGCTCATCCACGGCATCGGCTCAAGGCAGGAACGCCGCGAACGCGTGGCCGCCTTGTTCGAGCGGGTCGGCCTGTCCGCAGCGCAGATGGAGCTTTATCCGCATGAATTCTCGGGCGGCCAGCGCCAGCGCATCTGCATCGCCCGCGCGCTGGCGCTCAGGCCGAAGCTGATCATCGCCGACGAGAGCGTGTCGGCGCTCGATGTCTCGGTGCAGGCGCGCGTGCTCGATCTTTTGAAGGAGCTGCAGCGCGAGTTCGGCGTCGCCTATCTCTTCATCTCGCATGACATGGCGGTGGTCGAGAACATCTCCGACCGCGTCGCGGTCATGTACCTTGGCCAGATCGTCGAGATCGGCAGCCGCGACCAGGTCTTTTCCAACCCCCRCCATCCCTACACGCGGCGGCTCATCGAGGCGGTGCCGGTTCCCGATCCGTCACGGCGCCRCACACGCTTTGCCCGTCTCGACCGCGAAATTCCAAGCGCGACCCGGCGGATCGGCGAAACCGTGCCGAAACTGCTGCTCAAGGATTTCGGCGGAGGACACCTCGCCGCGGTCACGGATTGACAGGCATCCGGAGCGGCGATCTGTCCGTTTTGGGAACCGCGCGAATGGTGGTAAAGCTGACGCAGCCACTCACCTATTTAGGGATTCGAATGTCGGCCCTCACGCGCCGCAAACTCCTGCAAGGCGCCGCGGCGGCCGGCGCGGCCGGTATCGGCCTCTCCGCCGCCGGCAAATTTGCCGGCTGGGYGGCGCAGAAGCCCGAATCGCTGATTCTGAAGACCGCAAGCGTTCAGGCGCAACTGATGGAGGGCGCGCCGACGAAGAACGTGCTGACCTATGGTGACGCAGGCCCGCCGCCGGTCGTCAGGATGAGGAAGGGCGAGCCTTTCGCCGCCCGTTTGATCAACGGCATCGACGATCCGACGACCATCCACTGGCATGGCGTCCGCGTTCCCAACAAGATGGACGGCGTGCCGTTCATGGTGCAGCCCTATGTCTATCAGGGCGACCATTTCGACTATGCGTTCTCGCCGCCAGACGCCGGCACCTTCTGGTATCATCCGCATTGCAACACGCTGATCCAGATGGGTCACGGGCTGACCGGTGTGATCGTCGTCGAGAACCCGAACGATCCGGTCTTCGATGTCGAGATGGTTGTCAACCTGCGCGACTGGCGGCTCGGCGACGACGGCCAGTTCATCGAGCCGTTCAGGCCGCGCGACGCGGCCAGGGCCGGCACTTTCGGCACGGTACGCACCGCCAATTGGCTCGAGCAGCCGCAATTCGACGCGCCGGCTGGCGGGCTGGTGCGGCTTYGCGCCGCCATCACCGACGTCACCCGCATCTATGCCTTCCGTGTCGACGGCGCCGAGGCGACGGTCATCGCGCTCGACGSCAACCCGGTGCCGCAGCGTTTTGCGCCGGACGCCTTGCAACTGGGACYCGGCCAGCGGCTGGAGCTTGCCATCCGCATGCCCGACGAGGAGGGCGCGATCGTCAGCCTGCGCGATGTCAGGGGCACCAAGCCGAAAATCCTGGCGACGCTGCGCTCGGTCGGCAAATCGCTGAAGCATGACCTGCGCGATCTCGGCCCGCTCGAAGCCAATCCCGTGGYGGAGGTGGACCTGACCAGCGCCAAACGCATTCCGCTGGCGTTGAGCGCTACGGCGGAAAACGTCGCGGTCGACAGCATTTGCGGCTCGCTCGGCTACAGTTTCTGGGCGATCAACAAGGTGCCGTGGCCGGGCGACACGCCGGACCCGACCGCGCCGCTCGCCGAGCTGAAGCTCGGCCAGAGCTACGTCATCGATATGGAGAACCTCACCCCGCACGCGCACCCGATCCATCTGCACGGCATGAGCTTCAAGGTGCTGTCGTCATCGACCAGGGCGGTCCAGCCGCTCGTCTCCGACACCTATCTGATCCAGCCCGACGAGAAGGTGCAGCTAGGCTTCGTCGCCGACAATCCCGGCGACTGGCTGCTGCATTGCCACATCATCGAGCACCAGAAAACCGGCATGACGAGCTATCTGCGGGTGGTGTGAGCGCATCGGCGCGCTAGAGCAATTCCAGGAAAAGTGTGAGCGGTTTTCCGTCCGGAATTGCGCAAAACCAAAGAGATAGAGCGGTTCACCGTTTCCGTGAAACRATGAACCGCTCTAACGTGCGGCATTCCGCGTCTATCTCGGGTTGACGCGTTTGGCCGATTGCCTAGGTAGGCAGGAGGGCGCTGGGGYGGCACGCAACTCCGACCGACGGCATGACATCCTTGCATATTCGAAAACTTGCCTTCGTTGCGGCAGGCATCTCCATCCTGTCGTCCTGCGTCATCCCTGACGACACGTCGGGCATCGCCAAGGTCGACGCCACTACGGCCGCTGCCCGCAAGGAGATGGTCGGTCTCAGCGAGGCCGATGTCCGCATGTGCGCCGGCTTTCCGACMGCGACGGCCGATGTGGGATCATCCGGCCAGATTTGGACCTATCAACGCACCGTCCAACGCGGCAACCTCAGTATTGCTGTGCCGACCATGGCCGTGGGCGCGATCCCCGCGGTTGGAGGGTCGGTCAACGTCGCTCCCGGCGGCTATTGCAACACGCAGATCCGCATGGTCGGCGGCCATGTCGCCGAGGTTGCCTATGCCGGTGACAACAATCTGCCGAACAGCATCGATGCGCTCTGCGTCAGCACGGTGGACGCCTGCGTGGCCTATGCGCGGCAACGCAATCACAAACGAYGGCGGTCTCGAGGTGAACGGGACCAGGCCGAGGCTCAGCGACCTCCGGGGTGAATGGCGCCGGGCTCCTTTTCGGAGGCGTCGGGCGAAACGCGCCGGGCCCGGTTTCTGCTTGTTTCGGGCGGCGGGACATCCATCAGGTTTTTGACCTTGGCATTGTTGTGAGCCTGGATCACCGCGCGACCGAAATGAAGTAAAATCCCGAGCACTGACATTGGCACGTCCTCCATTGGATTGCTGATATGTCGGTGGCGGGCGCCGGACAGTGCTCTTGGTCTGTTTCACGGGAATGGCTCGGAAAACGGCTGATCGTTTCCAAACCCATGGGTTCTGGAAACATTTGCGCGCATATGGCCTCGATCGCGATGGCCCTCGGCGAAAGAGCTCCGGGGAGCAGTCCGAAATTCGTCCGGCGCGAAGCCCGTGCTTCGGCAGGATTCAGTCGGACGCCCGAAGCATGTATGTTTGACGATACTGATTCTTCCGATCGTTTTGGCTGGTCGATGTGAGAAAAATCGTCGCTGCACTCACCGTCGCTGTTGTTCTTGTCGTCGGGCTGCTCTTCCTTGTGCCCGCTCTTGTTTCAACCGACTGGGTTCGTGCCGAACTGAGCCGGCAACTGTCATCCGCGACCGGAATGACCATCCGGCTGGACGGACCTGTCAGGCTGTCGCTGCTGCCCAAGCTGGCGGTGGTCGCTGACCATATCTCGCTCTTGACCAGCACGGGCGACATCGCGATATCCRCGCCGCGGTTCTCGACGTCGGTAACGCTGTCGTCGCTATGGTCGAAAAAGCTCGAAATCCAGTCCGTCGCGCTGGCGGATCCGACAATTGCGCTCAAGGCTTCGGCGAATGCGGCGTCGCCCCCGGAACCGAAGGATGTCCAGGCTGATCCGTTCGCGGCGATTGTCGATACGCTCGAGCGGCTGGCGATCAACCAGCTGACGATAACGAATGGCACCTTTACCTCGAGCGCGTCGCCCGGCGGCGCCGCTAAGGTGACGGCGATCGACGCCGATCTGAGGGTTCCAGACCTTGACCGGGAGGTCTCGTTTTCATTGGCCGGCACCAGCGGCGGCCGCCGCGTCGAAATGAGCGGCAGCCTTTCCGCCTTGAGGCCGATCCTGAAGCGGCAGCCGGCCCAGATCGCCGTCGAGGCGCGGCTGGACCCGGCGCCGGTTCCGAAGCTCTCTTCCTTGCAGGCAAGCGGCGAGATCCAGCTCAACGGCAACGGCAGTTACCAGATCAGGGGTGGAAAGTTCGAGATCGGCGACCAGGCCTTCCAGATGGACGCGCTCTTTCAGCCTGGCGCTCGGCACCGCTTCTTCGCCGACCTGGCAGCCAAGCGCGTCGATATCGACGCCTTGAGCGATATTGGCAAGGGTGGCTCCAGCGGCGGCAAACCGGCCGGTTCCGGTGAGCCCGACCTTGCCATGCTGTCCGCCTTCGACGCAGACATCAGCGTTGCGATCGATGAACTGGTCAGCGGCAAGATACGGGCTTCCGATGTCCAGCTCGCCGCGACGCTGCGCGACGGACATCTCGAGGCAAAGCTGGAGCATTTCGGCCTCGACGCAGGAAACCTCACCGCGAAAGCCTCGACGGATGTCGGCGAAACACCCCCGACCATACGCGGCAATATTGCGAGTTCGGGGCTGGATATCGGCTCGGTGGCGAAGCTGGCCGGACAGTCCGTGCCGTTGTCCGGCAAGCTCACCGCCGATATGGGGTTCGCCTTTCGCGGACTGACCGCGGACCGCATACTGAGCAGCGCAAATCTGCAGGGAACGGTCGGGATTCGAGAGGGCAAGCTCCCGCTTGCAGTGCTTGYCGATGCGCAGGACCGAACGGCCAACGACATCACCGGGCTCACTCTTGACGCGAAGGTTCGCGATATCGGCAAGCCTTTCGATTTGACGGGCAAGCTCGCCTGGCGGGGACAGGCCGTGACGTTCAAGTCCCAGGTCGCGCCTGCATCCTTTCTGGCCGGCGGCTCCGTTGCCGACGCGTCCGGGCCGATCAACCTTTCGGTTTCCTCCAAATACCTCGAAGGCAGCATAAGCGGCACTGTCGGAGGTGGCGGCACGTTCAAGGGCCAAGTCTCGGCCACGTCACCCTCGGTAGACAAGCTGATGCAATGGCTGGGGCAGAGCGCTTCCCCCAGTCTGCAGGATTTTGCCTTCAAGGGCGATCTCGATGCCGGGCCGAAGCAATTCTCCTTCCAGAAGGCCGCCATTGCCTTGAACGGCGTCAAGGCGTCCGGGCAAGGCTCGGTGAAACTGGGACAGCCCCTCACGATCCGGACGTCGCTCAATTTCGCGAAGCTTGATTTTGCGGCGCTCGCCGGCAGCGGCGGAGCGACGGCCACCGGCAAACAGAAACCGGGCGCGGCAACCGACGCGCCGATCGATCTCTCCTTCCTCAAGGGACTTGATGCCAAGGTGGATATCCAGGCCGACAAGCTCGGCTATGGAAAGGTCTTTGCCGGGCCGGTGGCGACCAGCCTGACGGTGGCGGATGGGAAGGCTCACCTCAGCGTGCCGCAAAGCCCCTTCTACGGCGGCACGATTGCCGCTGATATGACGGCCGACGGCTCCCACGACGCCGCTTCCCTGGACCTGAACACGGCGATCGCCGGCGCGGCCGCCGCGCCGTTGCTCCGTGATGCGGCTGATTTTGACCGCATCGAAGGCACGCTCAATGCCACGGTCGCGGTTTCAGGCGCGGGGAAGACCACGAAATCGCTTGCCCGTTCCCTCGGTGGCAAGGCGGCGRCAAAATTCAGCGACGGCGCCTTCAGCGGCATCGACATAGCAGAGGTCTACAACAACCTGGTCGGGCTGCTCGCCGGCGGCTTCAAGCAGGATCAGGCCAAGAAGACGACGTTCACCGAACTCGGCGCCTCGTTTGCAATCGCGAACGGCGTCGCGCAGACGACGGACATCAGCCTGCTGGGCCCGCTGGTGCGGATGGACGGCTCGGGCAGGATAGACCTCGCCGACCAGACGCTCGACATCCGCCTCAACCCTCGCGTCGTCGCTTCGCTTTCAGGCCAGGGAGGCGACGTCGCCGTGAACGGCATCGGAGTGCCGGTCGTGGTCCAGGGCCCGCTGTTCGCGCCCCGCGCCTATCCGGACCTGAGCGCATTGGCCAAGGATCCGCAGGGCGCGCTGGACATGTTAAGCAGATTTGGGCTGCCAACCGGAAAACTGAAGCTCGACAAGCTGATCCCGGGCCAAACGGGCTCGAACGGATCCGCTAAGGGAGCGGCGGATCTGATCGGCGATCTTCTGCGCAACGCCGCGCCCCGGCCCAAGGCGCCGCCCGCGGCTCCGGAGCCAGCCGTGACGCCGGACACCGGCAATACCGAAAACGCGGCGCCGACGCCAAGTTCGAACACGGCCGGCGAGGCCGAAGCCGAGACTGCCGCGCCGGCGGAGCAGCCCGCCCCGGTCGATGCGCAGGCGGCCCCTGCTTCGCCCGAAACGCCGAAGAAAGGCGAAATAGACACGCTTCTCGATCAGCTGGCCAACTAGCGTCATGGGGGTGATGGCAGGCTTCGGGCATGCCGGCTCGATACATCATCTAACGCTCATATGTGCGGCCGAAAATCAAAGTGATTTCGACCGCCGCAAATAGCCCCCAATCAGGACGTTCTTCCGGCCTTGATCTGCACAGATTGGAGAGGCTGATGAAATTGTCTGTTCTTGCCCTTGCCGGGACCATGCTGGCGGTGGTGCCCGCGGTCCAGGCGGCGCCGATGATTGGCGTGCCGGCCAGAAATGGCCTGGTGCGGGAGGCGCATGTCACATGCGCTTATCTGACCGAGGACGGCTACTGCGTGCGGCCGCACAAGAAGCACAAATACTGGAAGCGCCACCACTACTACCGGCCTGCCTACCGCGCCTACGAGCCGCAGCCGCCGGACGAGTATTATTGGCGCTATCAGCGCCCACGCCCGATTATCCGGGTCGTTCCAGACTACCCGCGGGACGAAGACAATTGGGATGATTGGGACGATTGAGGCGTCCCGAGGCCGGAAGCCCTTCGCGGGCTAAGGCCTGCTTGCACGCCTCCTGGCCGACGGTGGCCGGCATTCGGCGCCCAGGCAGCGCCTTTGCCGGCCCATCCACGAAGAGCGGGGAGCTGCGCGCCTTCTACCGCTTCAGCGCGATGCTCATTCCGCTGAGATCGGCGTTGACCTGCAGGCCGACCTGCCGGCCGGTGAGCTCGAGCTGGGCGCCCTTGTCGTTGGTCATAACGATCACCTGTGCGCCTCTGCCCAGCGCGCCGCCGCCGCCGGCAGCGCCATAGACGCCCGTCACATCGCTGGCGCGGCGGATATGGCGCACCCTGCCCTGGAAATAGGTCTTGGACGCGCCGAAGGCGAAGCCGCCCGAGACGCCGCCAACCGAGATCGGATAGCGTTTGCCGTGGAAGGTCAGCGTGCCCTCGCCGCCGGAGCCGCCGATGAAGAAGGCTGCCTTGTAGACCGAAAAGCGGATCGTGCCGCTGTCGGCATGCGCGGCGCTGGCCATGCTCACGCCTGCGGCGGCGATTGCCGCAACCGCGACGGAACGGAATCTGGACGAAATCTGCAGCATGATGGTGACCTCCTCGAGCATCGCCGCTTACCCAGCCGGCCGGGGCATATCAGCTTCAAAACTATAGCTGAACCGTCTTGCCCCGCCATTGGTTCCAAGGGCGAGGGCCGAAATCCGGTGGTCACAAAATGGCGAGCGGGGAAGGCAAAGCGATGTCAAGCATATGCTTGTGCTGGCTGGTGGAGCTGAGGGGGATCGAACCCCTGACCTCATCATTGCGAACGATGCGCTCTCCCAGCTGAGCTACAGCCCCGTTCCAGCGGATGGGCTTGTATCGGTCGCGGCCGTTTCATGTCAAGGTGAAAGACCGGGCCGGCCACAAGCACTGGTCGGGCGGGCCTCGCCCACTCGCTAAGCCCGCGGGCCTCGCCCACTCGCCAAGCCCGCGCGCCTTGCCCGCACGCCAAGCCCGCGGGCCTTGCCCGCACGCCAAGCCCGCGGGCCTTGCCCGCACGCCAAGCCCGCGGGCCTTGCCCGCACGCCAAGCAATGGCTACATGTCGGCGACAATTTGGAGACCGGCATGATCGCCCTTATTCAGACCATCGTCATGGCGCTTGATATCTACTGGTGGATCATCATCGCCTCGGCGATCTTTTCCTGGCTCTATGCCTTCAATGTCGTCAACTCGCGCAACCAGTTCGTCAGTTCCGTCGGCAACATGCTCTATCGGCTGACGGAGCCCGCCTTGCGTCCGATTCGCCGCTTCATGCCCGATCTCGGCGGCATCGACATTTCGCCGATCATCCTGCTTCTGATCATCTTCTTCATCCGGCAATTCCTGGTCACCACCGTCTGGTCCTGGGTGGTGGCCGGCGGCTGATGAGCTCGCCGTTTCGRCAGCGCGACAACGGCATCGACCTCTTCGTGCGGCTGACGCCGAAAGCCGCGCTCGACCGGATCGATGGTATCGAGACCGCCGCCGACGGACGCAGCCATCGCAAGGCGCGCGTGCGCGCCGTGCCGGAGAACGGGGCGGCCAACGCCGCGCTGGAGCGGATGATGGCCAAGGCGCTTGGCGTGCCGGGGTCGGCGGTTTCGGTGATTGCCGGAGGGACGGCGCGGCTGAAGACGCTGCGGGTGGTGGGGGATGCGGCTGAGTTAGCGAAAAGCGTCGAGGCTATGATCGGGTAATCCAAATTCGAGACGCAGGCGGGACAGCGCCCCCCCCTCTGTCCTGCCGGACATCTCCCCCACAAGGGTGGAGATTGGCAGCTCGGGCGCCGGCACTCATCCTTCAACGGTCGTGATTGGCGAAAGCCGGCGTGGCATCGATCTCCCCCCTTGTGGGGGAGATGGCCGGTAGGCCAGAGGGGGGCGCGAAGGATCGCCAACCTCGACGGCGCAAGCCGCTGCAATCACTCAATCCCCCAGCGGCAGCTTCGGATCGTCGACCTTCAGCGTGTTCACGCTCTGCTTGATGCGGCGCAAATTCTCCAGCACCTTCGGCCCGCGCGATTCCGCCACCGTGGTGGCGATCATGTCGACGATGGCCAAAAGCGCGTAGCGCGACGAGGTCGGCTTGTAGATGTTGCCGTCCTCGACGGGCTGCAAGAAGATCACCGTGTCGGCGACCTTGGCAAGGGCCGAATCCGGCGCGGTGATGGCGACGGTGGCGGCGCCATACTGCTGCGCGACCTCGACCGCCTCGATCACCGAGCGCGCATAGCCCGAGACGGAGAAGGCAAGCAGCGTCGTCTCCGGCGTCGCGACGGCGGCATACATTCGCTGCAGCTGCCCGTCGGTCTGGGCAAGCGCCGAGAGACCCAGCCGGAACAACCGGTTCTGCATCTCGGTCGCCATCATCGAGGAGATGCCGCCGGAGCCGAGGCAGAGCACATTGCCGGAAGCGGCGATGCGCGCGGCGACATCCATCAGCGTCGTCATGTCGAGGTTTTCGCTGGCGCGCTGGATGGYGGCGATCGCCGCTTCGGTGATGGCGGAAGCGATGCGCTGCTCGCGCGCGTCTCGGCTGAGCGGCTCGGGCGACAGATACTGGCCGCCGATGGCGATCGCCTGGGCGAGGTAGAACTTGAAGTCGCGAAGGCCCTCGCAGCCGAGATTGCGGCAGAAGCGGGTGACGGTCGGCTCGCTGACGCCGACACGCGCGGCGATCTCCGAGATCGCCGCCTTGGAGGCGAAATCGAGATCGGAAAGGACGAGCCCGGCCAGCCGACGGTCCGATTTGGTGCCGTCCTGCGACATTAGTTGCAGGCGGGTGATGATGTCGGCCGGGCTCTTCATCGTCATCTCACAGCGGCAGGCCGGTCGCCTTGTCGAAGAGGTGGATGTGGCGCGGATCGACGCTTACCGGCAGCCGGTCGCCCGGCTTCACCTGCAGCCGGTCGCGGAACACGGCGCGCACCGTGTCGTCGCCGACCGAGCCGTAGACATGGGTTTCCGAGCCCGTCGGCTCGACGACATCCACCTTGATGGCGATGGCATCGTCGCCGGCGCCAACCACGAAATGCTCTGGCCTGATGCCGGCCTCGACGGTGTCGCTGCCGGAAGCCGCGCCGCCGGAAAGCGCCAGCCGGCCGCCGCCCGTGGTCTCGAACCAGGACTTGGCTCCGGCCGTCTTCAGCGCGCCMGACACGAAACTCATCGACGGCGAGCCGATGAAGCCGGCGACGAATTTGTTGGCCGGCCGGTCGTAGAGCTCCAGCGGCTGCCCGACCTGCTGGATGCGGCCGCGATCCATCACCACGATGCGGTCGGCCATGGTCATCGCCTCGATCTGGTCATGGGTGACATAGACGATGGTCGATTTCAGCCGCTGATGCAGCGCCTTGATCTCGGTGCGCATCTGCACGCGCAGCTGCGCGTCGAGATTGGACAGCGGCTCGTCGAACAGGAACACCGAAGGCTGGCGCACGATGGCGCGGCCCATGGCGACGCGCTGGCGCTGGCCGCCCGAAAGCTGCCGCGGATAACGGTCGAGATAGGAGAAGAGGTTGAGCACGCCCGACGCCTTCTTCACCTTGTCGTCGATCGCGGCGCGCGCCTCGCCGCGGATCTTCGGGCCGAAGCCGATGTTCTCCGACGCCCTCAGATGCGGGAACAGCGCATAGGACTGGAACACCATGGCGATGTTGCGCTTCTGCGGCGGCAGGTCGTTGGCGCGCGTACCGCCGATGACGAGATCGCCGGAGGTGATCGTCTCCAGACCGGCCAGCATGCGCAAAAGCGTGGACTTGCCGCAGCCGGACGGACCGACCAGCACCACGAACTCGCCGGTTTTGATGTCGAGGTTTATGTCCTCGAGGATTTTGTGYTGGCCGAAGGATTTCGACAGGTTGCGGAACTGGACGTCGGTCATGGTCAYGCTCCCAATATGTCGTCGATGAAAGGCAGGTAGCCGGCCGTCAGGCCGGCGTCCACCGGCACCACCGCGCCAGTTATGCCGGAAGCCCGGTCGGAGGCAAGGAAGGCTATTGCCTCGGCCACTTCGGAAGCATTGACGATGCGGCCGAGCGGATAGAGCCGCTTCAGCCGGCCGAGGATTTCCGGATCCTTGGCCAGGCGATGATCCCAGGCGGCGGTGCGGATCGACCCTGGGCACACGACATTGGCGCGCAGCCCGCTGCGGCCGAGCTCGACGGCGACCGATTTGGCATAGGCGTTGATGCCGGCCTTGGCGGCGGCATAGGCCGGGTTGCCGAAATGYGCGATGRCGTTGACCGAKGAGATGAAGACGACGCTGCCCGAGCCGCGCTTGGACATCGCCTTGATCAGCGGATCGGCGAACGTCATGACGCCGGTCAGATTGAGGTCGAGCTCCTGCTCTATTCTGTCCGCCGTCAGCGCATCGATCGTTTCGGCGCGCGTCCAGCCGGCATTGTTGATCAGGATGTCGGGAACGCCGTCTTTGTCGAGCAGCGCGGGGATCGCCGCTTCGATCGAGACCCGATCCAGCAGGTTGAAGACGTGGCGCGAGGCGATATGCGGGCTGGCCAGCGCCTCCATCGACTGGTCGCAGCCGACGATACGCGCGCCGCGCCCGGCCATGAGCTCCACGATCGCCGAGCCGAGGCCGCCGCCGGCGCCGGTGACGACAATTGTCTTGCCTTCGAACTCGGCTTTCCAACCCACCTTGCCCGCTCCTCCATCCCTCATTTTAAGCCGGCAGGCTAGCCAAGCAAATGTAATTAAGCAACATGATAATCCGCTTGCATGGCGTGGAATGATGGATAATGTAGGAAAGTCACATAAATCCTGCGTCCATAAGGGCCAGGCGCCAATGCRCATCAATGGGAGAGATCAGATGAGCCTTGCGAAATGGACTGTCGGCCTGTTGGCCGGAATGAGCATGCTGGCTTTGGCCGCGCCGGCCGATGCCGGCGAGGTGCGCGTCACCGTCGCCGAATACAGCGCCAAGACCGGCCCTTATTTCGAGGAAGTGAAGAAGGAATTCGAGGCGGCCAATCCCGGCATCACCATCAAGTATGAAGTGGTGCCGTGGGACGTGCTCCTGCAGAAGCTCACCACCGACATCACCGCCGGCACCAATGCCGATCTCTCGATCATCGGCACCCGCTGGCTGATCGACTTCGTCCAGCAGGATGTCGCCGAGCCGCTCGACAGCTACATCACGCCCGAGTTCAAGGACCGCTTCATCGAAACCTTCCTGAAGCCCTCGATCATGGACGGCCACACTTACGGCCTGCCGATCGCGGCTTCCGCGCGCGCCATGTATTACAACAAGGAGCTGTTCGAGAAGGCCGGCATCGCCAAGCCGCCGGCGACCTGGACCGAGCTGCAGGAAGACGCCCGCAAGATCAAGGCGATCGGCGCCTTCGGCTTCGGCTTACAGGGCAAGGAGATCGAGACCGACGTCTATTACTACTATGCGATGTGGTCGCAGGGCACCGAGATCCTCAACAAGGACGGCACGTCCGGCCTGAGCACGCCGGGCGCGCTCGAAGCCGCCAAGCTCTACAAATCKATGATCGATGAAGGMCTCACGGAGCCTGGCGTCACCTCYAACAACCGCGAGGACGTGCAGAACCTGTTCAAGCAGGGCAAGGTCGGYATGATGATCACCGCGCCCTTCCTGTCCAACCAGATCAAGGAAGAGGCGCCGAACCTGAAATACGGCGTCGCCGCCATCCCCGCCGGCCCGACCGGCGCGCGCGGCACCTATGGCGTCACCGATTCCATCATCATGTTCAAGAACTCCAAGAACAAGGACGAGGCCTGGAAGCTGCTCGACTTCCTCTTCACCAAGGAGCAGCGCGCCAAGTTCACGCAGGGCGAAGGCTTCCTGCCGGTGAACAAGGAAGAGGCGAAGATGGACTATTACGTCAACAACGCCGATCTGGCCGCCTTCACCGCGCTTCTGCCCGATGCCCGCTTCGCGCCGGTCATCCCCGGCTGGGAAGAGATCGCCCAGATCACGTCGGACGCCATGCAGAAAATCTATCTTGGCGGCGACCCCGAGGCTGGTTTGAAGGATGCGGCGGCCAAGGCCGACGCCGTGCTGAAGAAGAAATAAGGGCGTATCTCCCTGCGCCCGTGGCGCGCCCTACCCCCGCGGGGCGCGCCACATCTCTTAGAAGAGGCTGCAACGGCCGCGGAAATAGCTGAACCGACGGTCATTCACCCTCGGACCAGAGGATAAATTATCAAAGTTGGCGCTGCCCCTCATTGCCGTGCCGGGCATTTCTCCCCGTATAGTGACGGGGAGAAAGAAGCTGGCCGCAACCTCGGCCCCATACCTGCAACGTCGGTGATTGGCGAAAGCGGCCGCGACGGCGCCCCTCTCCCCGTCACTATACGGGGAGAGGATGCCGGCAGGCAGGTGAGGGGCAGCGCAGACGCCGGGAAAGAATTTAAACTGAGCCCCTGAACGAACAGGTCGAGATTAGGCTAACTGGCAAGCCAGCGCCCGGATGGCTCGCAACGCGGTACAAACCAGCCGATGCAAAATCGTTTCCTGCCTTACCTGCTGACGCTGCCCAGCCTGCTGCTCGCGGCGGTGGTGATCTTCTGGCCGGTCTGGGACCTGATCCAGATCTCGACGCATGATGTCAACCGCTTCGGCCAGTTGCGCGAGTTCAGTGGCCTTGCCAACTTCACCGAACTGTTCGCCGATCCGGATTTCGTCGCAGCACTCTGGCGCACCGGGCTGTGGACCGTGCTGGTGGTGGCGGGCGCGCTGCTGCTATCGATCCCGGTGGCTATGATCCTCAACATGGATTTTTATGGCCGCGGGCTGGCCCGCGTCATCATCATGCTGCCCTGGGYGGTGTCGCTGACCATGACCGCGGTGGTCTGGCGCTGGGCGCTCAACGGCGAAAGCGGCATGCTGAATTCGGCGCTGATGAAGCTCGGCCTGATCAGTCAGAACATCCAGTGGCTGGCGAGCGCCGAGACCGCCTTCCCGATGCAGGTGCTGATCGGCATATTGGTGACGGTACCCTTCACCACCACGATCTTCCTCGGCGGCCTGTCCTCGATCCCCGACGATCTCTATGAGGCGGCAGCGCTCGAGGGCGCGACGCCGTTCCAGCAGTTCCGCGAGATCACCTTTCCGCTTTTGAAGCCTTTCATCAACATCGCGATCGTGCTGAACACCATCTATGTCTTCAACTCCTTCCCGATCATCTGGGTGATGACGCAAGGCGGGCCGGCGAACTCGACCGACATTCTGGTCACGCATCTCTACAAGCTCGCCTTCCGCATCGGCAAGCTGGGCGAGGCTTCCGCCGTGTCGCTGGTGATGTTCGCGATCCTGCTCGTCTTCACCATGATCTATGTGCGGCTCGCCATGCGGGAGCAGCGCGCATGACGCCGAAACTGAGACGCACCGTCATCGCCTGGCTGCTGCTGGCCCCTTTGATCGTGGTGACGATCTTCCCCTTCGCCGTGATGTTCCTCACCGCCGTCAAGCCGCGGACAGAGGTGCTGACGCCGACCTGGTGGCCGAGCGAATTCCGCTGGTCGAATTTCGCCGACATGTGGGTCGCGACCGRCTTCGGCCAGGCGCTGCTGAATTCGCTCTATGTCTCGGCGCTGGCGACGATCGGCGCCATCCTCATTTCGGTGCCGRCGGCCTATGCGATGTCGCGCTTCCGCTTTGCCGGCTATGGYGCGTTCCGCCAGTTCCTTCTGATCTCGCAAATGATATCGCCGATCGTGCTGGTGCTCGGCCTGTTCAGGCTGATGGCCRCCTGGGGCCTGGTCGAATCGACCACTGCGCTCGGCTTCATCTACATGGCCTTCAACGTCGCCTTCACGGTGTGGATGCTGCAGAGCTATTTCGACACCATCCCGCGCGACCTCGAGGAGGCGGCCTGGATGGAAGGCGCCGGCCGCTGGCTGACGCTGCGCAAGGTCTTCCTGYCGCTCTGCCTGCCGGYGATCGCCGTGACGGCGATCTTCACCTTCATCAACGCCTGGAACGAGTTCGTGGTGGCGCTCACCATGCTGCGCAGCCAGGAAAGCTACACGCTGCCGATCCAGGTTTTCTCGCTGGTCGCCGGCCGCTATACGATCGAATGGCACCATGTCATGGCGGCCACGCTCCTGGCGACGCTGCCGGTGGCGATCCTCTTCATCTGGCTGCAGCGCTACCTCGTCCGGGGCCTCGCGCTCGGGGCGGTCAAATAGCATCCACCTAGGAAAAATTCATGCGCATCTTCACCGCCTCGCTGGCGACGGAAACCAACACCTTCTCGCCGGTCCCGACCGACCGGGCCTCGTTCGAGATGGCGTTTTACGCCGCCCCGGGAAAACATCCGGAGACGCCGACGCTGTGCTCCTCGCCGATCGTGGCGTTGCGCAAGCGCGCCGCGAAGGAAGGGCTCACCGTCATCGAAGGCACCGCCACCTGGGCCGAGCCCGGCGGCCTGGTGCAGCGCCAGACCTATGAGGCGCTCCGCGACGAGATTCTTGGACAGCTAGGAGAAGCGTTGCCGGTCGATGCGGTGATCCTCGGCCTGCACGGCGCCATGGTGGCGCAAGGCTATGACGATTGCGAAGGCGATCTGCTCGAGCGTGTCCGCGCGATCGTCGGCCCGAACGTGGTGATCGCCTCCGAATTCGATCCGCACAGCCATCTGACGCCGAAGCGCGTCACGGCTTGCGATATCATGGCCTATTTCCTCGAATTCCCGCACACCGATTTCTACGAGCGCGGCGAGCATGTCGTCGAGCTCGGCCTTGCCGCGGCGCGCGGCGAGATCAAGCCGGTGATCTCGACCTTCGACTGCCGCATGATCCAGGTGCTGCCGACCAGCCGCGAGCCGATGCGCTCCTTCGTCGACAGGATCAAGGCGCTGCACGGCAAGGACGGCGTGCTGTCGGTCTCGGTCATCCACGGCTTCATGGCCGCCGATGTACCGGAGATGGGCACGCGCATCCTGGTCGTCACCGACAACGACAAGGCAAAGGGCGATGCGCTGGCGGAAAAGCTCGGGCGAGAGCTCTATGGGCTGCGCGAACAGACGGCGATGACGATGCTTTCCGCCCAGGCGGGCATCGATCAGGCGCTTGGCGTCCGCGCGACGCGCCAGGACAAGCCGGTGGTGATCGCCGACATCTGGGACAATCCCGGCGGCGGCGTGCCGGGCGACGGCACCATCGTGCTGCGCGAGCTCTTGGCGCGCGGCGTGACCAAGGTGGGCGTGGCGACGATCTGGGACCCGATCGCGGTGACCTTCTGCCACGCGGCCGGCGAAGGCGCGGTCATCGACCTGCGCTTCGGCGGCAAGGCCGGCCCTCAGGCCGGCGAGCCGATCGACGCGCGCGTCACGGTGCTGAAGACGACCAACGAGGGTTGGCAAAGTTTCGGCCCGAGTCGGGTGACATTGGGGCCATCGGCGGTGGTGCGCATCGAGGGTACCGAGGTCGACGTCATATTGAACACCAACCGCACCCAGACCTTCGAGCCGGATGTCTTCTCCAACATCGGCATCGATCCGCTGGCGAAGGACGTCCTGCTGATCAAGTCGACCAACCATTTCTACGCCGGCTTCGCGCCGATCGCCGCCGAGATCATCTATGTCGCGGCGCCGAGTTCTTACCCCAGCAATCCGGCGAAGACGGATTACAGGAAGCTCAACCGGGCGATATGGCCGCGGGTGGCGGATCCGTGGAAACAGCCAATCTCCCCCCTTGTGGGGGAGATGCCCGGCAGGGCAGAGGGGGGCGCGAAGGATCGCGACCTCGCTTAGCTTGGGTAACAAGACCCCAAGCGGAATGTCGGCGGCCACTATGATGGACTGCAACGTCGGCGGGACAGCGCCCCCCTCTGGCCTGCCGGCCATCTCCCCCACAAGGGGGGAGATTAGCCAATCACACCAGCCCTCGCTTCACCATCATCGCCTCGGGCGAAGGCATTTTCCCCCGGAACGCCGTGTACAATTCTTCGGGATCCTTCGACCCGCCCGCGGCATAGATGTTCTTGCGCAGCCGCTCGGCCAATTCGGGATTGAAGGCGTCGCCCGTCTCCTCGAAGGCCGAGAAGGCGTCGGCGTCGAGCACTTCCGACCACATGTAGGAATAATAGCCGGCTGAATATCCGTCGCCGGCGAAGACGTGGCCGAAATGCGGGGTGCGATGCCGCATCGCGATCGTGTCGGGCATATGCAGCTTTTCGAGCGTTTCGGCCTCGTAGCGAAGCGGCTCGGCCGGCGCGYCCGGTCGCGCGTGATAGGCCATGTCGATCAGCGCCGAGGCGGTGAACTCGACCGTCGCGAAGCCGGCGCCGAAGGTGCGGGCGGCGAGYATCTTGTCGAGCAGGTCCTTCGGCATCGGCTTGCCGGTCTTGACGTGCAGCGCATGCTTTTCCARCACCGCCGGCACCGTCAGCCAATGCTCGTAGAGCTGCGAGGGCAACTCGACGAAGTCGCGGCTGACCGAGGTGCCCGAAACCGACGGCCAGGTCACGTCGGTCAGCATGCCGTGCAGCGCATGGCCGAACTCGTGGAACAACGTCTTCGCCTCGTCGACGGAAAGAAGTGCTGCTTCGCCGGCCGGCGGCTTGGCGAAGTTCATGACATTGTAGATCACCGGCTTGGCACCATGGCCGAGCCTGTAGCCCGATTGCAGCGCGCTCATCCAGGCACCCGAGCGCTTGGAGGGCCGAGCGAAATAGTCCGCCAGGAACAGGCCGCGCTCGCTGCCGTTGGCATTCTTCACCACGAAGACGCGAGCGTCGGGATGCCAAACCGTGATGCCCTTCTTCTCCTCGAAACTGATGCCGAACAGGCGTGTCGCCACATCGAAGCAGGCTTCGATGACGCGTTCGAGCTGCAGGTATGGCTTCAGCTCCGCCTCGTCGAAGGCGAATTTCTCGGCGCGCAGTTTTTCCTGATAAAAGCGCCAGTCCCAGGCCGCGAATTTCTCGTTGCTGCCGGCTTCCGCCGCAAGCCGCTCCAGTTCCTTCTGGTCGGCGGCGGCCTTTTCCAGGGCTTTCTCCCAGACCGGATCGAGCAGCTCGTGCACGGCCTTCGGCGTCTTCGCCATCGTGTCGTCGAGCTTCAGCGCCGCGAAGGAGCCGTAGCCCAGAAGCTTCGCCTTCTCGGCGCGCAGCTTCAGCATGTCGCGCACGACATCAGTGTTGTCGGAGGCGCCGCCGTTCTGGCCGCGCATGATGAAGGCTTTGAACGCGATCTCGCGCAGGTCGCGGCGCTCCGAGAAGGTCGAGAACGGCTCGTAGATCGAGCGCGACAGCGTCACCGCATAGCGGCCTTTCTGGCCGCGCATCTCGGCCGCTTCGGCCATGGCGCTCTTCAAGAAGTCGGGCAGGCCGGCGAGATCGGCTTCGTCGAGGAACAGCGCCCAGTCGCGCTCGTCGGCGAGCACATTCTGGCCGAAGTTGGTGCCGAGCGAGGAGAGCTCCTCGTTGATTGCGGCGAGCCGCTTCTTGCCCTCGGCATCGAGCTTGGCGCCCGACCGGACAAAGCCTTTCCAGGTCTTTTCCAGGACGCGCAGCGTCTCGGGATCGAGCTTCAGGCTGTCGCGCCGCTGGTAGAGGTCGTCGATGCGGGCAAACAGCTTCTCGTTCATCGAGATCGCCGAGAAATGCCTGGACATCTTCGGCGAAACCTCGCGCTCCATCGCCTGGATCGCGTCGTTGGTATGGGCGCCGGCCCGGCACCAGAAGATCGAGGAGACATGGTCGAGCGGCTCGCCGGCAAGCTCCAGCGCGGCAAGCGTGTTCTCGATCGTCGGCGTCTCGCTGTTGCCGGCGATCGCGTCGATCTCGGCCTGGTGCGCCGCCAGCGCCGCGTCGAAAACAGGCCCGAAATCATCGTCGCCGATGCGCGAGAAATCCGGCAGGCCGAGCGGACCTTGCCAAAGGGTCAGCGGATGGGCGGCGAGGTCGACGGCTTTTGACATGAGCGGATCCAACTGGGGAGTTCGGTGAATGGAGAGCGGGCGGGCAATCCCGGATGTAGGGCGATGCCACAGATCGCGCAACTCGGGTCGCCCCCCCGAATACGTTTCAGTAGCCGCTGCAGTCCTGTGCCACCGCCGTCTGGGTGCTGGCGACGATGCGACCGCCGGCGACGGTGAAGGTCTCGCGCATCAGCGTGTCATTGCTGGGAAAATCATAGCAGGCGAGCACCGTGGTCCGGCCGTTCTCGCTCTTTTCGATGCGATGGCGGATCGCCGCGCCCGCGACCGCGCCCTGCCATTCGTCGATCGAGGCGATGAAATCCTCTTTGGACTGGACGACGCCGATGTCGTCGAGCTTCATGCGCACGTCGTCGGCAAGCAGGTCGGACAATTCGGTGCGGTCGGCGACCAGCAGCGCCGAGTACCAGCGGTCGATGATGGCGCCGTCGTCGGCGCTGGCGCGGGCGAGCGAAGACAGGAGCAGCCCCGCCGCAAGAAATATCCGCCACCAGCTCTGCCGCATCACGTCCCCCTTACAGCTCGGGCCGCTCGAAATCGCCGGTTTCCTTGTTCATCACCCACAGCTCCCCGGTCGAGATGTCGAACCACGCGCCGTAAAGCGAGAGCTTGCCCTTGCCCTCGAGGATCGAAACGCAGGGAAAGGTCCTGAGATTGGCGATTGAGTAGCGGACGGAAATACGCTCCAGCGCCGTCTGGCGCTCGGTTGTCGTCATCATCGTGCTTGAGGCGACCGTTTCGGCGGCCGGCGCGATCAGGCTCATCCATTTGCCGATGAAATCGCCGGGCGACAGCGGCGCCGAATTGGTGTCGAGCGCGGCGCGGATGCCACCGCAGCGGCCGTGGCCCATCACCACGATGTTCTTCACCTTCAAGCTCTGCACGGCGAATTCGAGCGCGGCCGAGGTCGAGTGATACTCGCCATCCGGCTCGTAGGGCGGCACCAGATTGGCGACATTGCGCAGCACGAAGAGCTCGCCGGGGCCGGCATCGAAGATCGCTTCCGGCGCCGAGCGCGAATCGCAGCAGGCGACGATCATCGTCTCGGGCGCCTGGCCGTCGCGCGCCAACGAGCGATAGCGGTCGCTTTCCGTCGGATAGCGGCCACTCATGAAGTTGCGGTAGCCGGCGAGGAGGTGCTCGGGGAGATGAGGCATGGGCGGCTAGAGCCTTTCCGGGGTTTGGAGGCGGCAGCTCGTTGCGATCGAAAAAGCCTCTAGCGGCAAATGCAGGTCGTGGGCAATGCCGAATTGCGGATGGCAGCGTCGCAATCGCATGCGGCCAAAAGCAGCGAGCCGATTTTGCCTCAAGCCCAGATGGCGACCGGGATGCCGAAACGGTCCACCAGTGGCGGATCGGGCGAAGGCCGCGCCTCGCCGCCGGCGATACGCCCGGCAACCAGCATCATCGCCGCCGCGTCGAGGAAATCGTCGTTCGCAGCACCCCGTGGCGGCGCCCGGTCGAGGAAGCGCTTCTCGTAGCCATGCCGGCAAAGCAGCGCCTTGCGCTCCTCCATGCCGGCCGGGTTGACCGCGCCCTTGATCTTCTTCGGCAGCGCCATCGCCGCGCCGCCGTTCAGCCGGCAGAACGCCACTTCCGGGTGCGATTCGAAGACACGGCCGCGCAAATCCGGCTTTGCGATCAGCAAAGCGTCGATCTCGCGGATTTTCGAAAAGATGCCGAAGGCCTGGATGGAAACACCGCGCGGCGGGTCGGAGGTCCTCATCGCCACCGCGCTTGCCCGCCGGTGCGCGGCATACCAGGCCTCGACGGTGGTGAAGTCGCTGGTGTCGGCATAAAGCRCAGCGCGCGAGGGGATGGCAAAGACGCTGGATTGCCTTGCCCCGAGCAGCGGCCGCACCAGCGCTTCCGGTCCGCGCCCGCCCTTGCCCGAAAAATCCGGCAGGCCGATCGGCATGTCGACGGCGATGGTGGCATCGGGCAGCGCGTCGAGCAGCGCCTGGAAGCTCGGAAAGACCGAGACCGATGGCGCGGCGTCCGCTTCGCGATGGACGGCGATCCAGCCGGCCTTGCAGCCGTCGACGCCGGCCAACGGATGGCCGGCCGGCTTCACGCCCGCTTGTCCCGCCCAGGATGGAGCAGATGGCGCAGCTGCACCATGGCCATCGGATGCGCCAGGCTCTGCGCGTCGGTTTCGAGCTGCAGCTCGTCGCCGCCGCGCTTGGCTGTGCGGGCGAGGATCTCGTAGACGGCCGCGGTCGTCGATTRCAGCGCCTTGACCGGCGCCTGGCCGGAGAGAACGCGCGCCAGATAGACGGCGGCCGTCAGGTCGCCAAGCCCGTTCGGCGGCTTCTCAATCACGCGGTGCTYGGCAAGCAACGCCTGGCTGCCGTCGAGCAGGAAATTGCCGGTGCCGCCCGCCATCATCGCCGGCGCCGAGGTCACCAGCATGGTCGAAGGCCCGGCATGAAGCGCGGCGGCGGTCACCGCCTTGATGTCGGGCAGCGGCGCGCCCGCCATCCATGCCAGCTCATAGCGGTTCGGCGTCGCGATATCCGCGATCGGCATCAATTTGTCGCGCATCGCGGCGGCCGTCGGCTCGGGCACGTAGAGCCCGCCGGAATCGCCCATCACCKGATCGCAGATGTAAAGCGCGTTCGGCGTCCTTTCCTTGACGGCGGCGACCAGCGAAGCGACCGCCTCGGCCTGGCCCGCCTCGCCGAGATAGCCCGACAGCACGGCCCGCACCTCGCCCAGCCAGGGCGCCCGCTCGAGATCGGCCATCAGCGCCTTGAACTGGTCGAGCGGCGGCACGATGCGGGTCGCGCGGCTGTGACCCGGATGCCAGGGCAGGATGACGGTCGGCACCGCCCAGACCGGGAAACCCAGCGTCTCCAGCGCGAACACCGCCGCGCGGTTGCCGACCGAGCCGCGGGCGACATGGCTGGAGATGACGATGACCGCGCGCGGCGCGTCGGTTTTTTCTGCATTCATGGAATCTGAATCCTAGCCGCCACGTGTGGCGGCATACACCAACCAGACCAATAGCCCAATGGCGATGACGAAGCCGAGCGTTCGGCCAATGCGGGTTCCCCAATATTCGATAGGATCGGCGCGGTTGGCGTCAGCCGCGGTTACACGGTCGCGCGCGTCCTTCGCCATGCGGGTTACGAACGACGCGCCGCCTGGCGACGTCTCCTGTTGCACGCGTTCGAGGATGCGGCGCGACTCGGCCTCGTCGTCCCGGYGCTCTGCCATGGCAATTGTCCTTTCCGGCCCGGACCTTAGCTTGTTCGCATTGCTATTCACAGTGGCTTCCGGWCGAGCCGGATTGACGCCATGCGCCGGACATTTTCTTACGCGTGGATTGTGGTAATGCTTCGCATGCAACTTCTGACGAGGGACCAATCATGATCACCGAGCGCCTCTCACCACCTTCCCGCTTCCRCAGCCTGCCCGCCTTCCTGATGATGGCTTTCGTGCTGCCRCTGCTTGCCGGCTGCGGCTACAACACCATTCCGACGGCCGAGGAGAATGCCCATGCGGCCTGGAGCGAGGTGCTCAACCAGTATCAGCGCCGTTCCGACCTGATTCCCAACCTGRTCGAGACGGTGAAGGGCTATGCCTCGCATGAAAAGGACACGCTCGACGCGGTGGTCGAGGCGCGCGCCAAGGCGACGCAGATCACGGTGACGCCGGACACGCTGAAGGATCCCGAAGCGCTGAAGAAGTTCCAGGATGCCCAGGCCGGGCTGACCAGCGCGCTGTCGCGGCTGATCGCCGTGTCGGAAGCCTACCCCGACCTCAAGGCGAACCAGAATTTCCTCGCGCTGCAGGCGCAGCTCGAAGGCACCGAGAACCGCATCGCGGTGGCGCGGCGCGACTACATCCAGGCGGTCAGGGAYTATAATCTGACGCTGAAGACCTTCCCGTCCGTGCTGTGGGCGACCTTCTGGTTCCGCGGCAACCAGCCCTTCGCCAACTTCACCGTCGAGGAGGACAAGATGCAGGTGCCGAAGGTCGATTTCGGCACGAGCACGAACAAGCAGGGCGGGTGAGCGGCGATTTAATCGAGCCTGTCAGCTTTGCGTTCCTTCGCGCCCCCCTCTGGCCTGCCGGCCATCTCCCCCACAAGGGGGGAGATTGGACGTCACATTGGCTTTCGCCAATCTCCAACGTTTGAAAGGGAGAGCCGGCGGCCGAACCGCCAATCTCCCCCCTCGTGGGGGAGATGTCCGGCAGGACAGAGGGGGGCGCGACAGAACACCGGCATCGCCTTTCTTGGCCTGCTTTTTTGCCTCCTCCTCCCCATCGCCGCCCTCGCCGCCGACCTCCCCGCGCTGACCGGCCGCGTCGTCGACAATGCCGGCATCATCGATGCGGGCACGCGCGCGGCGCTGACCCAGAAGCTCGCCGATTTCGAGACAAAAGGCTCCGACCAAATCGTTGTCGCCACGATACCCAGCCTCGGCGGCGAGGAGATCGAGCCTTATGCCAACCGGCTGTTCCGCTTCTGGAAGCTCGGCCAGGCCAAGGAAAACAACGGCGTGCTGCTCTTGGTCGCGCCGAACGACCGCAAGATGCGCATCGAGGTCGGCTACGGATTGGAAGGCACGCTGACCGACCTGCACACCAAGCTGATCATCGAGAACGACATGGTGCCGGCCTTCCGCGCCGGCGACTTCTCCGGCGGCATCACCAAGGCCGTCGACGACATGATCATGGTGCTGGAAGGCAATCCGGAGGAGTTGGAGGCGCGCGGCAAACGCAACGAGCAGGCGCCGTTCAACTCCGACGACCTGTTCTTCGCCATCTTCATCACCATCTGGGCGCTGATCTTCTTCGGCGGCATCGCGATGACGATCCTGCCGCCGATCTTCGRCCAGAAGATCGGACCGGGCCGCTACCGCTGGCTGGGCATGACTTTCGATCAGAACCGGCGCTCTTCCTCGGGCGGATGGTCGTCCGGGGGCGGCGGCTGGTCGTCGGGTGGTGGAGGCTGGTCCTCGGGCGGTGGCGGTTTTTCCGGCGGCGGYGGCTCGTCGGGCGGCGGCGGCTCTTCGGGAAGCTGGTGAGGCACCATGGCAACGCGACCGATCAGCGCCGAGGACCATAACCGCATTGCCGAGGCGATCCGGACGGCCGAGCTGAAGACCGACGGCGAAATCTATTGCGTCGTTGCGAGAGCGAGCGACGGCTACTTCTTTCCGGCCGCCTTCACCGCCACGATCGGCCTGTTCATCGCCAGCCTCGCCGTCGCCTACGGGCTGGAAGGCTTGTGGCTGACCATCCGGCTCCCCCATTTCGTGCTGGCGCAGCTGCTGGCGTTGGCTTCGGTGTTCGCCCTGCTCTGGTTCCTGCCCACCTTGCGCATTCATTTCGTGCCGCGAAGGCTGCGCTATCAGGCGGCGCACGCCAATGYGATGAAGCAGTTCCTGGCCCGCAACGTCCACCGCACCAGCGCGCGCACCGGCGTGCTCATCTTCGTCTCCATCGCCGAGCGCTATGCCGAGGTCGTCGCCGACTCCGGCATCGATGCCAAGGTCGGCCAGCATGTCTGGGACGGCGTGGTGCGCGACCTGACGAAACATRCCGGCGACGACCGGTTGGCCCACGGTTTCGTGACGGCGATCGAATCGGTCGGCGCGGTGCTCGCCGAGCATTTCCCGGTCACCGAAGGCGACACCAACGAGCTCGACGATCATCTCGTCGAAATCTGACAAGGCGCCTTCTCCGTCGCCGCCTTTCGCCTGTGCGAAAGCGTCGAGGCGTGTTGGGGGACTCTTTGCAATCGGGCGAGGCGGGTTTATGGTTAACCAATCATGAACACGCTGACGATCGACATCCGGAAGGCAGAACCGCGCGACGCGAGCGCCATCGCCGAGGTGCATCAGCAGGCCTGGCGCGGCGCCTATTCGGGCATCATCCCGCACCGCACGCTGACCTCGATGATCAACCGCCGCGGCGTCGACTGGTGGGCCAACGCGATTCGCCGCGCCGCCACCGTGCTGGTGATCGAGATCGGCGGAACGGTGGCCGGCTACGCCACGATCGGCAAGAACCGCGCCCGCGAGCTCCGCCAGCAGGGTGAGATCTACGAGCTTTATCTGCGTCCGGAATATCAGGGCATCGGGCTCGGCAGCCGGCTGTTCAAGGCGGCCAAGGCCCGTCTCGCCGACCACGGCCTGCGCGGTCTTGTGGTCTGGGCGCTGGAAGACAATCACAACGCCTTGGCCTTCTATGCCGGCAATGGCGGCCGCGATATCGCAGAAGGCGTCGAGGTCTTCGAGCAGAAGGCGCTGAAGAAAGTGGCTTTCGTCTGGAATGACTAACCTCGCCAAAAGCATGTCTCCCGAAAGTGGGAACCGGTTTAGGGGCAAAGACATGCGCAAAATTAAAAGCCTAAAGCGCAGGGAGCGAATCTGAAAGATCGCGACGCGCTTTAGGTTACAATCCATCACAAACTGTGCGCTTCCATTAGCRCTCAGTGCTATTCGCCGCATTGCACCATGACGCTTCGCCCGCTATCGGTCTTGCAATCGAGAGAGGGATTTTAGCCATGCGTATCGAAGCGATTGCCACCGGGAAGAACCCGCCTGAGGACGTTAACGTCATCATCGAGGTGCCGATCGGCGGCGAGCCGATCAAATACGAGATGGACAAGGAGGCCGGCACGCTGTTCGTCGACCGCTTCCTGCACACTTCCATGCGCTATCCCGGCAATTACGGCTTCGTGCCGCACACGCTGTCGGGCGACGGCGACCCTATCGACGTCCTGGTCTGCAACACGCGCGCGCTGGTGCCGGGCTGCGTCATCAATGTGCGGCCGATTGGCGTCCTGATCATGGAAGACAATGCCGRCCAGGACGAGAAGGTGATCGCCGTCCCCTCGCCCAAGCTGACGCTACGCTATGAGAACGTCACCGAATACACGCATCTGCCGGAGATCACCCGTCAGCAGGTGCAGCACTTCTTCGAGCACTACAAGGATCTCGAGCCCGGCAAATGGGTCAAGATCGAAGGCTGGCACGATTCCAAATACGCCAAGAAGATGATCGTCGACGCGATCGCGCGGGCCAAGGCGGCTAAGTAGGCGGAGGCCCCTACCGCACCGCCTTCTCGCCGCCGGCTGCCGTGATCACCCCGACGATGATCAGGCCGGTCAGCACCAGCCGCACGCCAGCGCTGACGCCGAAGGTGTTGAGCATGGTGAGCAACAGCACCAGGAACAGGCCGGCGCCCCAGACGCCGGGCACGTTGGCCTTGCCGCCGGCGACCGAGGTGCCGCCGATGACCACGACCGCGATCGAGGCGAGCAGATATTCGTTGCCGATATCGACATTGGCGCCGCGGAAATAGCCGGCAAGCAGCGCTCCGTCGATGCCGCCGAGCGCCCCGCACAGGGTGTAGGTGAGGAAGCGGATGCGGCCGACATGGACGCCGGCAAGCCAGGCGGCGCGGATGTTCTGGCCGATCGCCAGCACCGAGCGGCCATAGATCATGCGCTGCAGCGCAAGCGCCGCGCCGATGGTGAAGATCACCGTCAGCATCGCCAGCACGGGGATGCCCAGCACCTGCCAGTTGGTGAAGTCGGCGAAGCCCGGCGGCGGCTTGATCTGCAGGCCGCGGCCGTAGCTGATATCGACCGACTGGATGATGAAGCTCGCCGACAGCGTGGCGATGATCGGCGGGATGCGCAGCGCCCAGATCAAGAGATAGTTGACGGCGCCGATCGCCGCGCCGCAGGCGAGTGCTGCGAGCAGGCCGACGAGGATCATGGAATCGCTGCCGCCCATCACCTTCATGGCGACCGCGCTGGCGAGCCCGATATTGGCCGGCAGCGACAAATCGACATTGCCAGGCCCCAGCGTGATGACGAACATCTGGCCGATGCCGACGATGACCGTGAAGACAGCAAGCGAAAGCGCCGCCGTGACCATGCCGCCGGCGCCGTAACCGCCCGTGAAGGCAACGGTTGCCAGCCAGACGACGAGCGCACCGGCGAAAGACCAGATCCAGGGCTTTTCGAGCACCATACGCAGCGAGGCCATGGCTTATCGCTCCCTGCGGCTGATGAGCACGCGCGCCGCCAGCACGATGATCAGGATCGCGCCATTGGCGGCGACCTGCCAGTCGGGCGGGATGTGCATGAAGGTCAAGAGCGGCGAGGCGGCCAGAGCCAGCGTCAGCGCGCCGAGCACCGCGCCGATCGGCGACACGCGCCCGCCCACGAACTCGCCTCCGCCGAGGATGACGCCGGCGATCGACAAGAGCGTGTAGCCGTTACCGATATTGGCGTCGGCCGACGTGGTGATGCCGATCAGCGCCATGCCCGACAGAACGCCGAACAGGCCGGTCAGCGCGAACAGCACGATCTTGGTGCGAAGCAGCGACCAGCCGGCGCGCCTGAGCGCCGCGGCGTTGCCGCCGGAACCGCGCAGGATGACGCCGTAGGAGGTGCGCATCAGGCCGAAATGCACAACGGCGGCAATCAGCAACGCGGCAAGGATCGGGAACGGGATATAGGGCGGCTTGAAGGACATGATCGCCAGCAGCCAGTCCGGCGCCTTGCCGCCGGGCTTCGGCAGGACGAGGATGGCAAGCCCTTGCCAGACGAAGCTCATGCCGAGCGTCACCACGATGGACGGCAGGTTGCGCAGGTGGATCAGCGCGCCGAGCAGCGCGTAGACGCCGATCGAGCCGATGAGCACGAGAATGCCCAGCAGCGGCGCGTCCCTCAGCCAGGTCGCGGTGACGCAGCCGACGAAGCCGACGAAGGTGCCGATCGACAGGTCGAGCTCGTTGCCGGCGATGACGAACATCTGCGCGATCGTCGCCAGCGCGATCGGGATCGCCAGGTTGAGCATCAGGTTGAAGCCGAAATAGCTGATGGCGCGCGGGTTGAGCCAGGCGATCGCGATCAGCACCAGCGCCAGCGACAGCGCCGGCAAGAGACCGCGCAGCAGGCGCGCCCGGGCGGCGCTGCCGCGCGGCGAGGATTTCGGAAGCGTGCCGGGAGCGATCGCCGTCATGTCAGGCCGCATCACCGAACGAGGACTGGATGATCTTTTCCTCCGTCAGCTCGTCACGCCCAAGATTGGCGACGATGCGGCCGTTCTTGAAGACATAGACATGGTCGCAATTATCGAGCTCCTCGGTCTCGGTGGTGTACCAGAGGAAGGTTCGGCCCTTGGCGGCCTCCTCGCGCACGAGGTCGTAGACTTCCAGCTTGGTGCCGATGTCGACGCCGCGCATCGGATCGTCCATCAGCACGATCTCGGCGTCGGAGCCGAGCGCGCGGGCAAACAGCGCCTTCTGCTGATTGCCGCCCGACRGCGAATAGATGTTGTTGTTCATGTCCGGCGTGCGGATGCCGATCTTCTTCTTCCAGAATTCGGCAAGCTCGGCCTCACGCTGCGGCGAGATCAGCAGCCCGCTGCGCAGCCGGGCCAGCGAGCGGATGCCGATATTCTGCGCGATCGACCATTGCGAAAAGATGCCGTCCGACTGGCGGTCGCCGGCGACCAGCGCCACCGGCGCGGTGACCTCGACGCCGGCTTTGGCGCGGGAGGCGGCCGAGAAGATCGCCAGCAAAAGGTCGGTTTGGCCATGCCCGGCAAGGCCTGCGAGGCCTATGATCTCGCCGGCGCGGGCGACAAGCTCCTTGTCGTCCTGCTGCCTGGCCGGACGTGCGCGAACCCTGAGCGCGCCGGCCTCGATTTTCCGGGCTTCGGCGGCGGCCTTCTGATGTCCTTCGGCGCCGCCCATGGCCGCGACAAGCTTGTCGCGGTCGAAAGCGCTCGCGGCATCCGCCGCGACCACCTTGCCGTCGCGCATCACCACGATGCGATCGGCGTTCTGCAGCACCTCGCCCAGCACATGCGAGATCAGGATGCAGCTGCCGCCGGCCGCCACGAAGCGGCGCACGAAGGACAGCAACTGCCCCGCCGTGTGCGCGTCGAGCGAGGAGGTCGGCTCGTCGAGGATGACCAGATGCAGCGGCTCGCGGGTCAGYGTGAAGGCGCGCGCCACCTCGACCATCTGCCGCCTTCCGATCGAAAGGTCGCCGGCGATGTCGTCGGCCGAAATGCCGTGGTCCGGGAAGATCTCGTCGAGCTTGGCGCGGATGAGGTCGGCGGCCCTGCGCCGCCAGCCGATGCCGGCGAGCGAGGGATGGTTGATGCGGGTGTTCTCGGCGACGCTGAGATTGGGGCAGAGCGACAGCTCCTGGAACACGCAGCGTATGCCGAGCTCGAGCGCGCGCGCCACCGAATAGCTCGCCTCCTGATTGCCGCGCACCGCGATCTGCCCGCCATCCGGCCGCAGCGTGYCGGCCACCATATGCATGAGCGTCGACTTGCCGGCGCCGTTATGCCCGACCAACCCGACGCATTCGCCGGCGCCGACATGGAAGTCGACGCCGTTAAGCGCCCGAACGGCGCCGAAATGCTTTTCGGCGCCGTTGAGCCTGACGATATCCGCAATAGCCTGGAGCATCCTCAACTTTATCCGGTTGGYGATGCGGCTGRCAAATGCCGCTATTGCTTGATGTTGGBCTTGATGGCAGCGATGGCGTCTTCCTGCGTGTATTCGTGCGTGGCGACGCCGCCTTCCTTGATCTTCGGCAATGCGGCCTCAAAATCGTCCTGGGTGAAGGCGAGATACGGCACCAGCAGGTCGTGAGGTATGTCCTTGCGGCCATCGAGCACCTGCTGGGCCACCCAGAAGGCCAGCGTCGAGACGCCGGGCGCGATCGAGGCCGACCAAGTCTTGTAGCCGTCCTTCTCCTTCTGCTCCTTCCACCACTTCAGCTCGTCCTGCCGGTTGCCCATGATGATGGTCGGGCGCGGCTTGCCGGCGGCGGCGAAGGCTTGCGCGGCGCCATAGCCGTCRCCGCCCTGGTCGACGATGCCGACGATGTCCGGCAGCGATGGCAGGATGGTCGCAACAGCCTTCTGCGCCGTGGTCTGATCCCAATCGCCTGTCACCGAACCGACGATCTTGAACTCGGGATGGGCCGCGACGCCTTCGAGGATGCCGGCATGGATGGCATCGTCGATCGAGGTGCCGGCGAGACCGCGGATTTCCAGCAGATTGCCGCCCTTCGGCTGGAACTTGGCCATCTGCTCGACTTCCTGCTTGCCCATGTCCTTGAAGTCGAYGACGACGCGATAGGCGCAGGGCTCGGTCACGGTGCCGTCGAAGGAGACGACGGTGATGCCGGCATCGCAGGCCTGCTTGATGGCGCCATTCAGCGCATCGGGCGAGGCGGCGTTGATGACGATGGCGTCATAGCCCTGCAGGATCAGGTTCTGCACCTGCGCGGCCTGGGTCGGCACTTCCTTGTCGGCCGTAGTGAAGACATCCGCCGCGGCGACGATCTTGTCGTCGACCGCTTTCTTGGTGACGATGCCGTAGCTGTCGAGCATCGCCTGGCGCCACGAATTGCCGGYATAATTGTTGGAAAAGGCGATCTTCTTGCCGCTGGTGTCGGCAAGTGCGGTGCCCGAGGCGAGCATCGCCGCGAATGYACCCAATACGAGCACTTTCTTCATGTCTTTCCTCCCGAGGTTGCTGGTCTTGACGGATGGTCGTAACGCGAATTGCCTGTTTTTTATCTATTGTCAGACAAATTTGGAGGAACTGCAAGCTATCAACTGCAAAGCCTGATGGGCCACCGATCAACTTGCGGTGCGGCGATTGAAAAGACGGCGACTCCTGGTCTAGGAACGCGGCAGGAGGCCAATGCATGGCAGTGACGCCGACCGTTGCCAAAGGCGCGCCCGGAATTCCCGCGCGCTGGACGTCGAGCGCCAAGAGCGGCGTCGGAACCGCCCTTTCGGCAAGAAGCCCGCTCTGGTTCACCACCAGCCACGGCATCCTGAACGAGATCTACTATCCGCGCCTCGACAGCGCCTGCACGCGCGACCTGGGGCTGATCGTCACCGGCCCCGGCGGTTATTTTTCCGAAGAGAAGCGCGATGCCGCCCACACCGTCGAGCCTTTCGAAGATGGGGTGCCTGGCTACAGGCTGACCAACACCGCCTCCGACGGCGCTTACCAGGTCGAGAAGCGTATCGTTACGGATTCGAAACGACCCGTGCTGCTGCAGGAAACCAGCTTCACCGCGCTCAAGGGCCAGGCGGCCGACTATCGCGTCTACGCGCTGCTTGCACCGCATCTCGTCAACGCCGGCATGGGCAACACGGCCTGGATCGGCGAGCACAAGGGGCAGCGCCTTCTCTTCGCCACCGGACGCGGCGTCTCGCTGGCGCTTGCCTCCTCCTTGCCCTGGGGCGCCTGTTCGGCAGGCTATGTCGGCGTCTCCGACGGCTGGCAGCAACTGCGCGACAGCGGCGCGCTCGATCCTTCCTGTCACACAGCCGAAAACGGCAATGTCGCGCTCACCGGCGAGATCGGCTTTTCGGCCGGCAAGACGGTTGCTCTGCTGGCGCTCGGCTTTGGCGCTTCGCCGGAGGAAGCCGCCGATCTTGCGCTGGCAAGCCTGAAACAGGGCTTCGAGCCGGCCGCGAAAACCTATGTCGAGAACTGGCGGAAATTCCAGGCAGGGTTGGAAAAACTCGACCGCCGCGCCGGCTCCGGTCTGAACACCTACCGCGCCAGCACGGCGGTGCTGGCAACGCATCTGTCGATCGCCAGGCCCGGCGCCGCGGTCGCCAGCCTGTCGATCCCCTGGGGTTTCAACAAGGGCGACGACGACCTCGGCGGCTATCACCTCGTCTGGCCGCGCGACCTGGTCGAGACGGCGGGCGGCTTCCTCGCCGCCGGCGATGGCAGGCAGGCGCTGCAGATCCTCGCCTATCTGCGCTCGATCCAACAGCCGGACGGCCACTGGCCGCAGAACTGCTGGTCCGACGGCACGGCCTATTGGCCCGGTATCCAGATGGACGAATGCGCCTTTCCGCTGCTGCTTGCCGATGCTCTGCRCCGCGCCGGCCATCTGCCCAAGTCGAAGCTCGCCGACTTCCTGGCCATGATCGAGAACGCGGCCGCCTATGTCGTGCGCAACGRCCCCGTGACCGGCGAGGACCGCTGGGAAGAAGATGCCGGCTACAGCCCGTTCACGCTGGCCGTGGAGATCGCGGGGCTGCTTGCCGCGGCCGACATGCTCGACGCCTGCGGCAAGAATGAGCCGGCAAACTATCTGCGTGAGATCGCCGATTGCTGGAACGACCAGGTGGAGCGCTGGGCCTATGTCACCGGCACCGAGCTCTGCGCCCGGGCGGGAATCGAAGGCTATTATGTCCGCATAGCCCCGCCCGACGATGGCGGCGCGGCCTCGCCGAAGGACGGCTTCGTGCCGATCAAGAACCGGCCGCCGGGCGACAGCGACAGGCCGGCGGAAGCGATCATCAGCCCGGACGCCCTGGCGCTGGTCCGCTTCGGCCTCAGAGCCGCGGACGACCCGCGCATCCTGAACACGGTCAAGGCGATCGACGCCGAGCTGCGCTGCGACCTGCCGCAGGGGCCGCTCTGGTATCGCTACAGTGGCGACGGCTATGGCGAGCACGAGGACGGCGCGCCTTTCGACGGCACCGGCCAGGGGCGGCCGTGGCCACTGCTTGCCGGCGAGCGCGCCCATTACGAGCTGGCCGCCGGCCGCAAGGACAGGTCGGCACAGCTGCTTGAGACGTTCGAACGCTCGGCCGGCGTGGGCGGCCTTCTGCCCGAGCAGGTCTGGGACCGCCCCGACATGCCGGACCGCGAATTGCGGCTGGGCGCCCCTTCCGGCAGCGCCATGCCGCTGGTCTGGGCGCATGCCGAGCACATCAAGCTGTTGCGCTCGCTCCGCGACGGCGCCGTCTTCGACCTGCCGCCGCAGGGCGTCGAACGCTACATCCGGGACAAGACGGTCTCGCCGTTACGGATCTGGCGCTTCAACAACAAGATTCGCTCCATTCCAGCCGGCAAGACGCTGCGCGTCGAATTGTCGGCGCCCGGCGTCGTCCATTGGAGCAGCGACAAGTGGCTGACCGTGCAGGACAGCAGGACGGTCGAGAATGCGTTCGGCATCCATCTGGTGGATTTGCCCGTTGACCGCCTGCGGCCGGGAACCACCATCGTCTTCACTTTTTTCTGGCCCGAAGCGATGCGTTGGGAGAATGTCGACTTCAGCGTCGGCATCGATGCGTCATAAATCGACGCAACAGGGCCAATAGATTTCTTCTTTCCTCAAGCAATCGGGATGAAACCATGCAGATCGGAATGATGGGACTAGGCAGGATGGGCGCCAACATGGTGCGGCGCCTGATGCGCGACGGCCATGAATGCGTCGTCTACGACATCAATTCGGCAAGCGTCGCCGGCATGGTCAAGGATGGCGCCATCGGTGCGGCCTCGCTGGAGGAGTTCGTCGGCAAGCTCGCCAAGCCGCGCTGYGCCTGGCTGATGCTGCCGGCCGCGATCACCGGCAGGATCGTCGACCAGGTCGCGGCGCTKATGGAGCCGGGCGACATCATCATCGACGGCGGCAATTCCTATTACCACGACGCCGTCGACCAGGCGGCCAAGCTGGCGGTGAAAGGCATCAACTTCGTCGACGTCGGCACCAGCGGCGGCGTCTGGGGGCTGGAGCGCGGCTATTGCCTGATGATCGGCGGGCCCGATGACGCCGTGAAACATCTCGATTCGGTCTTCGCCACGCTGGCGCCGGGCGCCGATGCGGGCGCCAATCCGCCCAAGGATGCCGGCACGGCGCCCTTCGGCTATCTCCATTGCGGCCCGAGCGGCGCCGGCCACTTCGTCAAGATGGTGCATAACGGCATCGAATACGGCGTCATGGCCGCCTATGCCGAAGGCATGAACATCCTCAAATCGGCCAATGCCGGCAAAAGGCAGCGCACCGCCGACGCCGAGACCAGCCCGCTTGAGAGCCCGCAATACTACCAGTTCGACATCGACCTGCCGCAGGTCGCCGAGGTCTGGCGGCATGGCAGCGTCATCGGCTCCTGGCTGCTCGATCTCACCGCCGGCGCGCTGAAGAGCGATCCGACGCTTGCCCAGTACGGCGGCCGCGTCTCCGATTCCGGCGAGGGCCGCTGGACGCTGAAGGCGGCGATCGACACCGGCGTTCCGGCGCCCGTGCTGTCCTCGGCGCTGTTCGACCGCTTCTCCTCGCAGGGCGAATCGCAATTCGCCGACAAGCTTCTGTCCGCCATGCGCTATGCCTTCGGCGGCCATGTCGAAAAGCCGAAGACCGGCGCGTGAGGGGAGAGTCCGCATGAGCCAGGAGAGGTCCGACACGCTGGTGCTTTTCGGAGCGACCGGCGACCTTGCGCATAAGAAGATTTTCCCGGCGCTCTACCACATGGTCGCCAAGGGGACGCTGAGCGAGYCGGTGATCGGCGTCGCCTTCGAGCCTTGGGAACTCCCCAAGCTGGTGGACCGCGCCCGCGACGGCATCGTCAATGCGCTGGGCGCGGTCGACGACAAGGTCTTTTCCAAGCTCGCCTCGCTGCTGCGCTATGTCAGCGGCGACTACCGTGACCCGGCGACCTTCGAGAAGCTGAAGACGGCGCTGGGTTCCGCGCAGCGGCCGCTGCACTACATGGCGGTGCCGCCGACCATGTTCGAAACGGTCGTGCAGGGCCTGGAGCAGTCCGGCACCGCGCGCGGCGCGCGGCTGATGGTGGAAAAGCCCTTCGGCCACGATCTGCAGTCGGCGCGCTGGCTGAACCGGG
Source organism: Mesorhizobium sp. LCM 4576 (assembly GCF_001854815.1). Classification (NCBI taxonomy): domain Bacteria; kingdom Pseudomonadati; phylum Pseudomonadota; class Alphaproteobacteria; order Hyphomicrobiales; family Phyllobacteriaceae; genus Mesorhizobium; species Mesorhizobium sp. LCM 4576. Next base: position 11,919 of record NZ_MDDT01000012.1, on the reverse strand, counting down.
TGCTGCATCTGGTCTTCGACGAGCAGTCGATCTTCCGCATCGACCATTATCTCGGTAAGGAAGCGATCCAGAACCTGCTCTATTTCCGTTTCGCCAACGCCTTCCTCGAGCCGATCTGGAACCGCAACTTCGTCGAAAGCGTGCAGATCACCATGGCCGAGGATTTCGGCGTCGAGGGGCGCGGCAAATTCTATGACGATGTCGGCTGCATCCGCGACGTCATCGAGAACCACCTGCTCAACATCCTGCTGCTTCTGGCCATGGAGCCGCCGGTCGGCCGCTCGGCCGACGACCTGATCGACGAGAAGGTGCAGGTGCTGCGCGCCATCCGCACGCTCAACAAGGACGATGTCGTGCGCGGCCAGTTCGACGGCTATCTGGCCGAGCCGGGCGTGCGGCCAAACTCGCCGGTCGAGACTTTCGCCGCGGTGCGCTTCTTCGTCGACACCTGGCGCTGGCAGGACGTGCCCTTCTTCATCCGTGCCGGCAAGAACATGCCGGTGCACGCCACCGAGGTGATCGTCCGGCTGAAGCGGCCGCCGCTCGACGTCTTCGATCCGATCAAGCCGTCCGACGCCAATTATGTCCGCTTCCGCATCGATCCTCAGGTGGCGATCTCGATCGGCGCCCAGCGCAAGAGAGYCGGCGACGACATGGTCGGCGAGCAGGTGGAGCTGACCGCGCTCGACGACTCCAAGGGCGACATGCCGCCCTATGAGCGGCTGATCGGCGACGCCATGAACGGCAACGGCCAGCTCTTCACGCGCCAGGATGCGGCCGAGCTTGCCTGGCGCATCGTCGGGCCGGTGCTCGGCGACACCACGGCGCCGGCAATCTATGCGCCCAAGACCTGGGGGCCGGCCGATGCCATGCACGGCTTCGGCCCGCCCGACGGCTGGATCAATCCGACCAAGTAATTTCCGGGGAGGACAAAATGGCCAAGGCAGCAAAGAAAGCCGCGGCGAGCGGCGATCCGATCGTGCTCACCATCGACGTCGGCGGCTCGCATGTGAAGATCCTCACCAGCGTGGGTGGCGAGATGCGCCGCACCCCCTCGGGGCCAAGCCTGACCCCGGACCAGGTCGTCGCTTCGGTCAAGAAACTGGCCGAGGGGCTGGACTATGACGTCATCTCGATGGGCTATCCCGGCCCCGTGCAGGACAACAAGCYCTCGCTCGATCCCTTCAATCTCGGCAAGGGCTGGAACGGCTATGATTTCACCGCCGCCTTCGGCATGCCGGTGAAGCTCGTCAACGACGCGCTGATGCAGGCGATCGGCAGCTATGACGGCGGCCGCATGCTGTTCCTCGGCCTCGGCACAGGCCTGGGCGCCGCCATGATCATCAAGAATGTCGGCCAGCCCATGGAGCTTGCCCATCTGCCCTACAAGAAGGGAGCGACTTTCGAGGATTATGTCGGCGAGCGCGGCCTTGTGAAACACGGGAAGAAGAAATGGCGCAAATACGTTTTCGACGTGGTCGGCAGGCTTCGCGCCGCCTTGCAGCCGGACTATGTCGTGATCGGCGGCGGCAATGTCGACAAGCTCGATGAATTGCCTGAAAAATCCCGGCGCGGCGACAACACTCGCGCTTTCGAGGGTGGATTTCGTCTATGGCGCGACAAGGCGCTGGTCGTCTGATATTGTTACATTTCAGTATAATTGTTCAAAACAGCGTGTATTGACGCGACAAAACGTTGCGCCACGCAGATTTGCCGACTAGGAATTCGCCGGCCTGCGGCCCCTGCGGCTTTTCAGAATTCGCCAACAACGCTCGCAGCGCCTTGATATTGTACACCGCGACAACCGGATCGGTTTCGCGGCCTTGCGGCAGAAATGGAGGGATTACGTGAACGAGGACACCAGCACAGCCAAGGAAGTCGACCTGCTCGAACTCACCGCTCACATCGTATCGGCCTATGTCGCGAAGAACCGCCTGCCCGCTTCGGACCTGGGCGGACTGATCGCCAGCGTCGCCTCCTCGATCGGCGGGATCAGCCAGCCGGCGGAGCCCGCGGCGCCCCCGCCGGTCCCCGCCGTCAATCCCAGGCGCTCGGTGACGCCGGACTACATCATCTGCCTCGAGGACGGGAAGAAGTTCAAATCGCTGAAGCGCCATATCGGCGTGCATTTCGGCCTGACGCCCGAAGCTTACCGCACCAAATGGGGCTTGCCCGTCGACTACCCGATGGTCGCTCCCAACTATGCGGCCTCGCGCTCGCAGCTCGCCAAGTCGATCGGCCTCGGACGCAAGGCGGAACCGGAGCCGGCGAAGCCCGCCAAGGGCCGGAAGGCCAAGGCGCCCGCCTGAAATAACGCGCCTGCACCAATGGTTTAAGCAAGCCTGCCGAGGAATCCGCCTTGGCAGGCTTCGTGCTTTTGTGGCTTGGATAAGGCGAGCAATTCCAGGAAAAGTGCAAAAACGGTTTTCCGTCCGGAATTGCGTAAAAACAAGAAATGGAGCGATTTACCGTTTCCGCGAGACGGCGAGGCGCTCCAATGGGGGAGCCGGCCATGAACTACGCCAGGATGGTGATCGAGAAGGAAGCGCCGGAGGAATACGGCTACGACCGCATCCGCTACAACCTCTCCGAAAGCTCGATCGCCGACCAGAAGCTCTCCGACATCGGTCTGACGCTTCCGGACCTCACCCTGTTCTATGGCGAGCATCGCGGCGACAGGGAGTTGCGCGCGCTGATCGCCGGGCAAGACAGAGGCCTTTCCCCGGACGATGTGCTGGTGACGGCGGGTGCCGCAGGCGCGTTGTTCATCATCGCCACGTCGCTGCTGTCGGCCAACGACCATCTCGTCGTCGTGCGGCCGAATTACGCCACCAACATCGAGACGCCGAAGGCGATCGGCTGCGCCATCTCCTATGTCGATGTCGACTTCGACCAGGGCTTTGCCGTCGACATCGAGCGCGTGAAGGCAGAGATCCGTCCGAACACCAGGCTGATCAGCGTAACCTGCCCGCACAACCCGACCGGCACGATGATGGCACGCGCCGATCTCGATGCGCTGGTCGCGCTTGCCGAGAGCCGCAAATGCCGGCTGCTGGTCGACGAGACCTATCGCGACCTTTCCTTTGGGACACGATTGCCCGCGGCGGCGTCGCTCAGCCCCAGCGCCATCAGCGTCTGCTCGCTGTCCAAGGCCTTCGGCATTCCGGGCATCCGCATCGGCTGGCTGGTGACCCGGGATCCGGAACTGCAGGAAACCTTCCTCGCCGCCAAGGAGCAGATCGGCATCTGCGGCAGCGTCATCGACGAGGCGATCGCCCGCGCCACGCTCGAACGCCGTGACGCCTTCCTGGCCTCGCTGCTGCCGGACATGGCCAGGCGCCGCGACATCGTGCAAGCCTGGATCGACGGCGAGACACTGGTCGACTGGGTGCGGCCGCAGGGTGGCGTCGTCGGCTTTCCGCGGCTCAACGTCGATGCCGGCTTCGACCTCGACAAATTCTACGCGAGGCTGCTGGAGCAGCACGGCACCTATGTCGGTCCCGGCCACTGGTTCGAGATGCCGAAACGCTTCTTCCGCCTTGGTTTCGGCTGGCCGACGGAAACGGAATTGCGCGGCGGGCTCGACGCCATATCCGCCGCGTTGCGGGACTGAGCCGCCATCCGGGCAAAAAATTCGATTTTCTTTGATCCGGCGCGGATTTTTTGCGCGCATGGCTTGGCGAACTGGGCTAAAGGATTGCGGCCGGACCAGYGCCCACCGTGGAAGTGCCCCGCCGGCCGTTGTCGCAACGGGGCCCTCGAACCATGACCGTCGAAGCAACGTCACCAGACCAGCGCTACGCCGCGTTCCGGCACCGACCGTATCTCAGCTACTGGACGGCGCGCTTCCTCACGACGTTCGCCACCCAGATCGTGTCGGTCGCCGTCGGCTGGCAGATCTACGATCTGACGCGCAATCCTTTCGACCTCGGGATTGTCGGCATCGTCCAGTTCCTGCCTTCGCTGCTCCTGGTGCTGGTCACCGGCGTCGTCGCCGACCGTTTTGGCCGCCGCCTGATCATGACTTTGTCGTCGCTCATCGAGGCCGGCTGCGCGCTCGCTCTCCTGGTGTTGACGCTGCGCGGCCCTGGCAGCCCGCTGCCAATCTTCGTCGTGCTCGCCATATTCGGTATCGCCCGCGCCTTCTACGGACCGGCATCGTCCTCGCTGGTCGCCAATCTGGTGCCGCAGGAGGATTTCGCCAACGCCATCGCCTGGAACTCCTCGGCTTGGCAGACCGCGACCATCGTCGGCCCGGTCGCCGGCGGCCTGCTCTACGGCGTTTCGGCTGAAGTCGCCTATGCCACCGCCGCCATACTGATGCTGGTCGCGGCGCTGCTCGTCTTCACCATCCCCAAGCCCGCCCAGCAGACGGCCACCGACAAGCCGACGATGCAGACGCTGTTTGCCGGCTTCGGCTATATCTGGGGCGAGAAGATCGTGCTCGGCGCGATCTCGCTCGACCTCTTCGCCGTGCTCCTGTCCGGCGCCTCGGCGCTGCTGCCGGTCTATGCGCGCGACATCCTCGAGCTTGGCCCCTGGGGTCTCGGCCTGCTGCGCTCGRCACCGGGCATCGGCGCCATCTGCGTCGCCGTCTGGCTAGCCGGCCACCCGATCCGCGACCACGCCGGCAAGATCATGCTGGGCTTCGTCGCCCTGTTCGGCGCCTTCACCGTGCTGTTCGGCGTCTCGACCGTCACCTGGCTGTCGATCGCGGCGCTCGCGCTGCTCGGCGCCACCGACATGTTCAGCGTCTATATCCGCGAGACGCTGATCCAGCTCTGGACGCCCGACGAGGTGCGCGGCCGCGTCAACGCCGTCAACCAGGTCTTCGTCGGCGCCTCCAACGAGGTCGGCGAATTCCGCGCCGGCACCATGGCGGCGCTGATCGGCACGGTTCCCGCCGTGGTGATCGGCGGCATCGGCGCCGTCGCCGTCGCCGGCCTGTGGGCATATCTGTTCCCCGCGCTGCGGCAGGTCCGGCATCTCAACAGCCGCAATTGACTGGCGGATCAGGCCGACGGCACGCATCGGCCCATAGAGACATGGAATTGCAGTTGAGCTGCGAYGGCACGAGCGCGGAAGCGCAGGTCGGGAGCCGATCTACTCCGAAAAGCTCACGCTGATGCCGCGCTRCCGAAAATAGGCCTGCATCAACTTGCGGCCGGCGCGGTTGTTCTGCGCCAACTTGGCCGGATCGAACACCGCCTGTTTCTTCCCCTCCCGTGCCAGCGCTGCCTTGAGCGTCGCGATATGCGCATCGAGGTCGGCATTGTCCGCTCGGAGTGAGGCATAGATATTTTCGGTCGCCTCGGCCACGGTCAGTTCGTTCACGTGTGTCGTCCTTCGCTTGATCGGGCGGTGCATAACACAGATTCGTGGCCGCGCCGATACCATCCATTTTTGTTCCTCGCGTTTCGAGGGGATGGCTTCTATTTTGGACAGGGCCCGATGCTGATGTAGCGAGGCGGGCTCTCACCTGACAGGAGGGTTACGTTGTGAAAATACGCACGACAACGCACAATCATCCCGGAGAACCAGGCGTCATTCTGCTGGATCAGCCATTGGCGAACATGATCGTGGCGACCGACATTCGCGATGGCGCAACGACGCTGTTCGGAACCGTYGATCTCCAGGTGAACTATTCCGGCAAGTACGACATCAGAGTTGAACTGTCGCCGGACGAACTCACCCRCACCTACCAGCTGCTCGTCAAAAATCTTCTCGGGAAAATCCAGGAGCTCACTGCCGAACCAGCGGCTTGAAACCCTTTAACCCGGGATTTCAGATAAGCACCTGATACTGAGCCGCGCGAAGTTCGCGATGGCGGTATCCCTACTCTTTGACGATCTCCGTCACGCAATGGACGTAGTCCATCCGGTGGCCTTCGGGGGCGCGCGCGACATCGGCTTCGTAGGCGCCGTAGAGATTGTCGACGATTGCGGCACGGTCACCGGAGGGACGCGAGGGATCGAGCGCGTTCGCAAAGACGGTTTCCGACCAGGAGCGGAGCGTCGGCACATAGGCCTTGGCGAAGGCCTGTGCGTTGCCATGGACCCGGAAGGCCTCGGCATAGGGGCATGGCGTCACCATGGTGAAGATATTCTCGAGCCTCAGCCCTGACCGCGACACCGGCGAAGCGGGATCGCGGAAGGGCGCCGCGAACTCGTCCGGCGTCTTGTAGAACTGCTGGAACGTCGCGTTGACATATTCCGCCTCGCCGATCCGCCCCGCCGCAAGCAAATCGCGCCAATGGCGCGCGAAGCTGTCGAACATGTCGACCCCGGTCGTGTGCCCGAGATAGCGGCCTTCCTCGTCGACGCAGAAATTGGCCAGCGCCAGCCGGCCGCCGGACCTCAGCTCACGGGCCCTGGCCAGCAGGATCGTCTCCCAGTCGCGCAGCCCCTGGGCGCGAAACTGCGCGCGCTCGGCCTCGGTCGCGCCGACCGCCTGGACATGGTCGGCGATCATGCAGGGCCGCGTGCTGATCCAGTGCATCGCGGTGGCGGAAAAGCCGAACGATAGCGAATTGTCGGGAAGGATCTGGCGGTAGAAGCTGGTGCCGCTGCCGAAAATGTAGAGCCCGGGCGTCTCGGCCAGCGGAACCTCCGTCGAGGTGCCAAGCAGTCCCTGGCTCAACCGGAATAGGGTCGAGAAATCGTTGTGCGGCAGGTCGGTATAGGTGATCGATATCGCCCGGTTCGGTTCCCTCTCCCGAACGGCGCCGACCAGCCGCCGCATCATGTCCATCGAGGTGCCGCCGTCGGCCGCGCCGAAATCGGCGACGGCGAAAGGCTGGCCATCGGCCAGCCGGGGCATTCCGGCGACGGCCTTGACGACGAGATCGCCGACCTTGTCGATGACATATTTGGCGCCGACCGTGTTGGCCGAGTAATAGCCCGCTCCACGCATGGCGATCTTCTGGCCGTCGGCTGCGCTCATTTGGTTCTCCCCTTGTTATTCATCGTCCACCCGGCCGCCGCCGGCTCCGCGCACGCGCGACCTTTCGCTTTCCGGCACATAGGTTCTGGCGGCGAAGGAATTGAGCGCCGCAAGCGTCCGCTCGTCGATCGCGCCGCGCCGGCCCGTGGCCGACTGATCGATGTCGGCGCGGTGTTCGACGACGACATCGGCGCGCGCCACCAGCCCGACCGGCCGCGCCACGCGCATGGCCGAGCGGCGCAGCATGGCGTCGAGCCACATTGGCAGGCCGACATTGATGATTGTCAGCGGCAGCGCGCTTGCCGGAAGCGGATCGTCGAGCAGCAAGGCCGCTGTTCGGATCGGACAGAGCGGCCTTTCGGCAGGCCTGTCGGGCTCGCCCTTTCGCCAGCGCGCCGCGCGGGCAGGATCAGGCGGGTCGAGGGATTGCGCGTTTTCGGCGAGGCTCAGCATGGCCACGCCCCAATCGTCGTCCTCAACCGCGATCCGGCGCGCCGCGCGACCGATATCCTCGGCCAGTCCCCATGAAAATCCGGCGCCCCGGGCCGCCTTGGCGCCCAGCGTCTCCACTTCGTTGAGCGAGAGCTCGATCACGCGGCCTCTCCTGCGGTCGCCATGGCGGCGACATCCTCGATCAGCGGCTCGCCGCTGAACAGCGCGATCCGCAGCCAGCGGTCGGAGCGCGGATCGAAACTGCGCGCGCCGAAGAACGCCAGCTTGGCGCGCAATATGTCGACGGGCCGCAAGTCGGCGCCGATCAGATTGTCGTGGATCTCGGCGTAGGGAAACCTGGCGACGATCTGGGCGCGCCGCACCGCATGGCGCCATTCCGGCCGACGCAGCAGGAAGTCGGCGACACTGGCCGATTGTGGTTCCTGCGCCAGCGCGGCCGCCAGGCTGAGCGCATCGCGCGCGGTGGCCAAAGGCTGTTCGAGCTCGGCGCCGTCCTCCTCGAACCGCTCGCCGAGCCGGGGCTCGAGCTTCTCCGCCGATACATACCAGAAGCGCGCACTGGCAGCCGGGTCGGCGAAATCGACATCAGCCGCCCAGGAATAGGCGTCGAGAAGCGCCTGGCGAAGCGAAGCGCAGGTGACGCTGCCGTCGATCGCATGTCCAGGCGTCTCGTCGGCCTTCATCGTGTCGCCGAGTTCGTCGACCAGCGCGCCATGCGGCTCGAGGATCAGCGAGACGCAGGCTTCCTGCCCTTCCAGCGAAAAATTGTCTTCCGCGAAGCGATAGACCGCGTCCCAGGGCCGGGGTTTCGCCAGGAGCCGGTCGAGGTTTTCGGTCAGCGCATCGAGATCGGCGGCCAGCGACATGGTCGCGGCGGCCTGGCGATCATCGTCGCTGTGCCAGCGGGCGACGCGTCGCGACAAATCGGCGAGCGCTTGCGCAAAAATCATCCGTTCCGCCGCGCCGGCATGCGGCTCTGCCCGCACCCGCGCCAGCGCGGTTTCACGGGCCAGGAACCAGCTATGCGTCAACAGCGGATGGCGCACGAGGAAGGGCGCCATGCCGAGCCCCGTCGCATTGCCGACCCCGAGCGCCCGGCGCAAGTCCGACGCCAGCCTTGCCGCGCCGGCCGGGTTGCGGCGACAGGCGATGTGATCGACAAGGTCGAGCGTGAAGGACCGGATCAGCCAGACGGTGAGCATCTCCGCCTGGAAGGATCCGGCAAGTTCCGGGCGCCCGGCGATCTCGTCGCGGTCGGCGATGCCGAACTTGCCGTTGCCGTAGACGGCCGTGGTGCGCAGCAGATAGCCGACGCCGAGCAGCTGCTCCTCGTCCGGCTGCCGCCCCCGCGCCAGCGCCGAAACCACGTCCTCGAACAGCCGCACGCTCTTGTTGGCGCGCGCCAGCACGAGCTCGCGATTGGTGTAGCGGCCCGCCTCCTGCAGCGGCGCATTTGCCTCCAGCCGCGCGATCTCGGCGGCGTCCGGCAATCCGTCGTAAAGCACGTAGCTGGTGTCCCAGGCCTGCGCGATCACCCGGTCGGAGCGCTCCTCGTCGTCGAGCGGCGTCGAGAAGGCGACCAGGCTGTAGGTCCTTGCCGGCGTCTCGACCGCATAGACCGCGCGCCCGAACCCATTGTCGTCCAGGTCGAACAGGTGCTTGCGCACGCGCCATTTTTCCCTGGTGGCGCGGCGGATCAGCTGGCGCAGGAAGCTGAGACGCGTCGGATGCGCGGCGCCAAGCCGCTGCAGCCGCATGACGACCTCCGGCGGGCGCAGCGCGATCGCCGTCATGCGGCGGTCCCGGCCAGCTTTTCGAGCGTGGCGAGCGTCTCCGCCGCCACCTCGATGCCTTCGGTTRCATTCCGCTCTCGCGCGCCAAAACGCTTCACGCCCGGCAGCCTTGCTTCGCCGGCAAAAGCGCCGGCAACGGTTTCCAGATTCCCCGCGAACGCTCCGGTCGACGTCGTATCGGGCGAGACCGCCAAGAAGAACTGGCCGGTTCCAGGCGGGCCACCGGCGGTGCCGGAGAAGGGGCTGGCGACAAGCCCGGGATTGGCTCCGGTCAGGCATGCGGCGAAGATCTCCACCAGCAATGCCGAGCCGACGCCCTTGTAGCCGCCGGCCGGCGCCATCGTGCCCTTCAAGGCTTCGCCGGCATCGGTGGTCGTCTCGCCGCTTGCGTCGAAGGCCCAGCCGGCAGGGATCGGCTCGCCGGCGCGGGCGCGCTTGATGACCTCGCTCTTGGCGACGACGCTGGCGCTCTGGTCGATGACGAAGCGCGCACCGCCTCGCCCGTCCGGGACCGCCAGCGACCATGGATTGGTGCCCAGCGCCGCCTTGCGGCCACCCCAGGGCGCGATCGAGGCCGGCGCGTTGGTGAATCCCAGACCRACAAGCCCGTTCCGCGCAATGTTTTCGGTGTGATAGCCCAGCGCGCCGCAATTGTAGGAATTGCGGATGGCAAGCGCCGCCACGCCTTGCGAGCGCGCCGCCTCGATAAGCGCCGGCAGGCCGAGGGCGATGGCCGCATGGGCAAAGCCGTTTGCGGCATCGACGGCGACGACCGCCGGAGCCGGCTGCGTCAGGCGCGGCTCGGCCTGCCCCAGCACCTTGCCGCAGGTCAGATGCTCGCAATAGGTCGGCAGATACATCAGGCCATGCGATTTCAGGCCGTCGCGTTCGGCCGCCGCGATGGCCGCGGCGAGCGCACCGGCTTGGCGCTCGCTGGCGCCGTGGCGAAGCAGGGCGGCCGAAGCCAGCGTCTCGATTCGGGCTTGGGTCAGTCGTGTCATCCGATCATCCGCCAATCATGCCGCCGCATAGCCAAATTCTCTCTCGCCGGCTTGCGCTTGCTGGCGAATGCATTCGATGAACCGCAGCGACGCCGGCTGCAGGTTGCGGCCCGCCTTGGCGATCCAGCCGACGGTGCGGCTCGAGCGCGGGTCGGCAAGCGGAACGAAGCGCACGTCGTGGCTCGATTTCCAGCGGCAGAGCCGGGGCAGGATGGTGACGCCGAGCCCGGCCTCCACCATCGCCAAATTGGAGCTCACATTGGTCGCGGTGAGCTTCGAGCCGGCGGCAAGCGCCTCGGTCTCGGCAAGCCCGAGCGCCGCGGCCGCGCCGTTGCGGATGAAGCTCTCGCCATCGAGCTCAGCCCATCTCAACGGACGTTTCGACTTCGCCAAAGGATGATCGGCCGGGCAGACGAAATCGAGCGGCTCGTGGAACAGCGGCTCGAAGCTGAGCTGCGGCCGCTTGCTGGCGAGCACGCACAGGCCCACCTCCACCATGCCGTTTTCGACCRCCTCGACGATGGCGCTGGAATCGCTGTCGCGGACATGGATGTCGAACCGGCTGCCTTCGGCGCGAAGCTTAGCGATCGCGCGCGGCAGCAGGGTCACGGCGACCGAAGGCACGCTGGCCACGTCGCAGCGGCCTTGCCGGTCCGCCGCATAGCTGGTCATCGCCAGGCAGGCGCGGTCGTAATGCGCGATCATGGCGCGCGCCTCGTCGAGCACGATACGGCCGACCGGCGAAAGCGCGCCCTTGCGCTCGCTCTCGAACAGCGGCGCGCCGATATCGTCTTCCAATTGCTTCAGGGTCATCGACACGGCCGAGGGCGTGCGGCCGATCTGGTCGGCGGCGGCGCGCACGCCACCGGTCTCGCAGACCGCGACGAAGCTGCGCATGCCGGTCAGGCTGATGGTTTTGGTCAATGTTAAGCTTGCCTGAACATTTGTGCCAAAAATTGAGCTTGATTGAAGTTCACAGCATTGGTTAGGTCGTTGTCAACCGAATTGATGCAGGTCGAACACGATGCTGAACGGTCAGAACTTCGTTGCGGGCGAATGGCGCGACGGCGCCGGCTGGGTCGAGGACATCAATCCATCCGACGTGACCGACATCGTCGGACGCTTCGCGCAGGCGCGGCTGTCCGACATCCATGACGCCGTGGCGGCGGCGCAAGGCGCGCAGCGGGAATGGGCGGCGGCGGGGCTGGAAGCGCGGGCTGCCGTTCTCGACGCCATCGGGCGCGAGTTGATGGCGCGTTCGAAGGAACTTGGCGAACTGCTCTCGCGCGAGGAGGGCAAGACCCTTCCCGAAGGTGTCGGCGAGGTCTATCGCGCCGGGCAGTTCTTCACTTATTTCGCCGCCGAGGCGCTGCGTAATCTGGGCAGCTCGGCCGACTCCGTCAGGGCCGGCGTCGATGTGCTGATCGAGCGCGAGCCGCTCGGCGTCGTTGCGATCATATCGCCATGGAATTTCCCCGTCGCCACCGCGTCCTGGAAGATCGCGCCGGCGCTGGCATTCGGCAATGCCGTGATCTGGAAGCCGGCCAGCCTCACCCCGGCCAGCGCCTGGGCATTGACCGAGATCATCAGCCGGCAGGCGATCCCGAAAGGCCTCTTTAACCTGGTGATGGGATCGGGATCGACGATCGGCCGCGAGCTTGCCGCCAAGGCCGACATACAAGGGTTGAGCTTCACCGGCTCCGGCGCCGTCGGCTCCGGCATCGCCGCGC